>CAYNBW010000001.1:0-38434 GCA_964396015.1 uncultured Candidatus Saccharibacteria bacterium
CTTTACCTTTGCCGTTTCGGACAGAGTTGACAAAGTCGGAGTAGAAGTCGGAAATGGGGGTGTAGAGGATTTTGTAGTCGGGGTTTCTGTGGATGAGTTCGTTGCCGATGGCTTGGACAAGATGGGTTTTGCCGAGTCCTGGTCCGCCATAGAGGAAGAAAGGGTTACAGCGAGTACCGGGGGCATCGATGATGCTTTTGGCAGCGGCGACGGCAACGTCGTTGTGGGAGCCGACGATAAAACTATCGATGGTGTATTTGGAGTTAAGACCGTTATTTTGAATGGCGTAGTTTTTGTGGGATTTAGGTTGAGGCGGAGTGATGTTGGCGGATTTTAGGGATTCTTTGATACTAATCTCGCGGGGACGAATTCTGGATTTTGACTTGGTTTGAACTTCGAAGTTGATAGTATTGACGGTGAGGTTATTGTTCTCGAGAGCGGTTTTGATAACGTCGGTGAATTTGGAGCGGAGTTGCTTGACGTAGAAGGAATTTTTGACGCCGATGACGATATTGCCATTTTCGGAAGAAATGAGAGAGGTGTCCTGGAACCAGGTAGAAAAATTGCTGGCGGAAATTTTTTGCTCAATTTCGGCAAGGGCGTTTTCCCAGACGTTGTACATTTAGACCTCCTTTATGGGTATATTATAGCATAGATGTGAAGAGTTATCCACAAGCAAATGGGTGGATTTTACAAAAATATAAAAAAATGTTACAAGCGGGTAGGCGTAAAACAGATTGAGAGTTTTCCACAATTTTGGGCTTACTTCGGATAAAATGTGGAAAACTCCTTGAAAAATGTGGAAAAATGCGGTATACTAGAACAAGAATTTGAAAAAAATTAAATATTGAGGAATAATATATTATGCCAAAAAGGACTTACCAACCACATAAGCGTCAACGGAAGGTTGAACATGGCTTTATGAAGCGAAATGCGACTAAGAATGGTAAAAAAGTGCTGGCTCGTAGAAGGATCAAAGGTCGGGCAAGAATTACACTGTAGAGCGCTCTGCTTCGTCAGGAGATGCGCTACTCACTCGCCGTACCATAAGTACGGCTCGTTCCGTTACTCCTCCTTCCTCGCATAGCATCTCTACAGTGCAATTCTGTGGTATTATAATAATATGTTGAACAGAAGATATAGATTTCATTCGCGAGGAGGGGTGCGGTATGTGTATCGACATGGAAAGACGATTCGGAAGCCGAAAATGTCGCTGGTGTTTTGTGAGAATACGCGAGGGTTTACACGGGTAGCGGTGGTGGTATCGAAAAAGGTGGAAAAGACAGCGGTGGGGCGGAATCGGATACGGCGGCGGATTTATGAAGTGATTCGGAAGAATTTTGATTTGATACCTTCTCGGCGAGATTATATTTTTGTGGTCTATAATGGGGATGTGGTGAATATGCCTTTTTCGGAGCTAGAAAAAGTACTGGGGGAACTAGTCGCTGAGAGTAAAGTGTGTTATAATAATAAGTAATGCAAAGAAGTGTGAAGAAATATATTATTTGGGGACTCGTAATCGCTTTTGTGGCTGGCTCGATTGCGGTGGGAGGGCCGTTTAATTTACTAGATATTATTATAGTGCGACCAATTGTGAATATTTTGTTTGTAATCTTTAACTGGGTGCATGATTTTGGGTTAGCGATTGTAATCTTTACTGTTCTGGTAAAGATTTTGATGTTACCGCTGACTAAGCAGCAGTTGATGCAGACGAAGTTGATGCGGAAGATTCAGCCGGAGTTGTCGCAGATTCGGAAGAATTGTAATGGCAATAAGCAGATGGAGTCACTACAGACGATGGATTTGTATAAGCGATATAATGTGAAGCCGTTTGCGTCGATTTTGACTTTATTGATACAGTTGCCGATATTTATTGCGATTTTTTCGGCGATTCGGGTGATTGCGACGCCGATGCCACAAGATAACCTGATGAATCGGGCATATGATTTTGTGGCGTATGAGGGGTCGGAGATTCGAGGGCTAGAGGAGAAGCAGGAAGCGTATCTGGCGGATTTGACGAATGAGAACATTCCGGTGGAGGAAAAGGTGGAGTATGATTTTCACCCGCAACTATTTGGGGTGATTGATCTGACGGCGCGGGCGAGTGATGTGATTAATCCGGCGAGGTTTTCGTGGAGTGCGGTATTCATGATGGTGATGGCGGTGGGGGCGAGTTTGGCGCAGTACTTTGCGACCAAGCAGCAGATGCCGTCGGGTAAATCGGAGAAGAAAAAGAAGTTTCGCGAACTACTGCGGGATGCGAAGAGCGGGAAAGAGGTTGATGATAGCGAGATAAGTGGCATAGCGACGGGGCAGATGTCGAAGATGATGCCGATTATGATGTTTGTGATTATGATTAATTTGCATGGGGCGCTAGCGTTTTACTATTTCTTGAGTAATATTATGACGATCATTATTCAGAAGGTGATTTATGCACGGACGCGAGATGAAATGGATGATGCGACGGATAAGGCGATTTTGAAGGAGTTAAAGAAGGCAAAGAAGGGGAATATCGCGAAGAATGCAAGGAAAATTCGCGAGGCGGAGGTGGTTCTAGAGAAAAGTAAGAGCAAGGCGAAGGCCGCTCGGGTGGAAGAAAATAAAAAAACCGGAACAAAAATAACGAGAATCTCGGCTTCTGATAGTAAAAAGAAAAGGAGATAATAAAATGAATAAAGACGAATCAATTAGGTTTGCCGCAAAGTACTTGGAGGATTTACTAAGTTTCTTTGGGATAAATGTGGCGGTGTATTCGACGATTGATGACGAGGTGATACAGTTGTCGGTGCCGTCGACGTCGCTTAACTCGTTGTTAATCGGTAAGAATGCGGATAATTTGAGAGCTCTGCAACATATTGTAATGATGGCGTTGGTGACGAGAGAGGCGGAAGTGACGAGAGTAAATGTGGATGTAGCCGGGTACAAGAAGCAGAGAGCGGATAGGATTGCGGATAAGGCAGAAGGGTGGATTCGGAAGGTGCGCGAGACTGGAGAGCCGATGACGCTAGATTTGAATGCGGCGGACAGGAGAGTGGTACATAAAGTAGCACAGGACTATTCGGACATTGAGACACATTCGGAGGGGGAGGGGAGAGAAAGAAAGTTGATTATTCGGCGGCTGGATTAAGGATGATGATGAAGTCGTAGTCTAGCGAGACGGCTTCAGGGAGAGCGGAGACATCTTTGGCGGTTTCGTGATAGTAGGTTTCGAGGAGAGATTTGGTGCCGGGCTTGTCGCCGATGGCATAAAGGGTGGTGCCGGTTTCGTAAGTGGCTTCGGGAGCGTTGTCAGCGGTGACGTGTTGGTAGCCTTCGGCTTCGAGTTTGCGTTGTTCGGTACCGGCTAAGCCAACGGTGTCGGAGGCGTTGAGGATTAAGATAGTGGCATCTTCACGAATGCGGGGGTCATTGCTGAGTTGCTCGGTAATGTAGTTTTGGATAGCGCTGTAGTTGCCGACGCCAGCAGAGGGAAGGACGTAAGAAATGCCATTGATGGTGCCGGTGGTCATGAGGCGGATGTTGTTGGCTGGGTCGAGGAGAGGGATTTGACGCATACTGTCGAAGTCAAAATCGTAAGTGAGGTGGGCAAGGGTTTTGAGCTCGGAGAGGGAGAAGTTGGTACGGAGGTTGTCGCCAAGGGTGGAGGCGAGGCTCAGCATATCTGAGAGGGAGATATTTTTTTCGAAGATTTTATTCTTGATGCCGATGAGGATTTTTTGTTGAGAAGTGCCGCGGGAGAAGTCGCCACGTGCAGTACCGTGCCTAGTGCGTGCTAGCCAGAGAGCTTCTTCACCGTTTAACTCATATTCTTCACCGGCATACCAGTAATAGTAATCGAGAATGTCTTCGTCTAGAGTGACTTTGATGCCGCCCAGTGTGTCGACGATGGAGACTAATGATCCCCAGTTAACGTGAACGTAATATTGAATATCGATGTTGAGAATAGAGCCAACTTCTGTCATGAGAGCAGTAGCACCGGCCTCTTCATTATCGCCAGACATGTTGTTGCACCAGTAAATTTCATTAATTTTGCCGGTGGCGGTGCAGGTGGGGGAAGCCTTGAGGTCGCGGGGGATAGAGATCATGGCTATATCACCAGTGCTTTGGTTGAGGCTAATAACCATGATGGAATCGGTAAGTTGGGCACCATCGTGTTTGCCGTCACCTTCGTCACCATCCATGTTGTAGCCACTGGTGCCAAAAGCAAGGATGTTAGTACGGCCGTTACTGTCGGCTTTTAATGGTTCGTAGTGCTCGTTGTCGGTCAAACTTAGAAGATCGAAAACGTTGCCTTGGCCACCGGTGATTTTAGCGATAATATCGTTGCCCCAAAGGACGGCCCAGAGTACAAGACCGATAATGCCGAGGACAAGAACTAAAACTATAGTGGTAATAATGCGGCGAGTTTTGCTGGGTTTCTTTTTGGTTTTCTTGGCTTTTTCTTGTTTTTTGGTGGATTTTTCGGAGGTTTTGGTGGATTTTTTCATATCTTCTATACTGGTTTCACTTATGGTTAATTCGCCGCCTTCGCTCAAATCGAAAGCTTGGACGGGGCTGAGGAAGTCATCAACGGTTTGGGAGGGCTTGGCGCTAGGGGTGGTGGTATTTGCGGTTTCGTTATCTGGAGTATTATCTGTGGTATCATCCGTGACATTGTCTGTGACATTATCTATGGTGTCGTCTGGGATTGGGTTGTTGGTTGGGGTTAGGTCGGTTTCAGAAAGAACGTCGAGTTCGTCGAAGAGACCTTTGAGCTTGATGGGTTTAGCGGTGGGCTCGGGCGCGATTGGTTTTTGGAGGCTGGAAGTTGGTTTTGAGGATTTAGATGATTTGGCGGAAGTGGTAGCCTTGACGGGTTTGGAACTTCGAGAGGATTTAGAAGGTTTTGGAGTGGGTTTGACGATGCCGGTGACTGCGGTGGGGTTGGTGGTTTTAGGTTTGACAGGGGTAGAAGATTTCGTGGCAGATTTTTTAGCGTCACGAGTGATAAGACCGTCAATTGATTTATTAGTTGTCATTGTATATAATTATAGCATGAGTCAGGACAAATTGACAAAAAAACAATTAGCGGTTTTGAATTTTGTGCAGGATTTCACGGAAGAGAATGGGCATTCGCCATCTTATCGGGAGATTATGGCGGGGCTGGGATTATCGAGTGTGTCGGCGGTGGCGGAGCATGTGGATAATTTGGTGGCGAAAGGGGCGCTTAGGAAGGTGCCGGGGGAGGCGAGGTCGCTTGTGGTGTTGGATTATAAACATACGGAAACAGTGGCGCTGTTTCGAGCAAAAATGATGGATTGTAGCGAGGATGAACGTGTGGTCCTTGCGCGAGCGGCGGAGATTTTGGGGTTAGAAATCTAGGTCGATGTGCGTTTGAGTGGGGGCGTTGGTACTTGTATTGCTATTGGTGGTATCTGTAATATTGCTGACTGGTGTTGTTTCAGTGAGATTATTGTTGCCGTAGGTTTTTTCGAAGTGATCGAAACGTTTGGCGACCCAGTCGATAAGGTAGTCGACTTCGTCGTCGAAATCAATTTTAAGTTTCCAGCGTTCGATATCTTTTTTTGCTGCATCATGAATGTAATTGGCTTGACTTTGAATATAATCTATGAGTTCGTCTTGATGCCCGGAGAGGTTTTCTTGATAAATTTCACAGACTCTTGTTTCAAACTCAGGAAAAGCCATGAGGTCGTAGATGATGGTAGAAATACTGGCGTCATGGTGACTTTTATCCTCGTTATCGAGAAAATCTTTTAGAGTCATGGTGCGATTGGGGGCATGGAACGATTCAACCCCCCAGTCGTTTCCTAAACTTAAATCAAAATCCCAGCCTGGCCCGGCATGAATTTTGTCATTCTCACCGTCTTCGTATAGAAAGAAGCTAGTGCTATAAGCATCTGGATTGATAGAAAATTCATTGAGCAGAAAATATTTTGCAAATGAATCGATGTCGATAACTTTGGAGATTGAAGCATAATCTTTGTTCGCGATGGCAGCCTCAAACGCATTGATGTCACTTATAAAGGATTGCGCGCTTTGCTCGTTGTAATCTTCATTAACGCTGTCGTGTATTGTATAGCAGGTGTCAGAATCAGTATAGAAACATTCGTTAGATTGACCGTAAAGATTATCTAACTCCATAATGAGACCAGATGGTTCTTTGAGGTTGACTCGAGATTTTCCAATTTCGACTTTCTCGGTAAGGTAGTATAAACCGTGGTAAGTATTATCTATGTATAGTTCGACGAAGCTTCCGTTTAAAGAAAACGGTTCGTTAAGCAGTTGCTCTAATTTAAACGCTGTGGCTGTTCTAAGGTATGAGTGGTCGGAAAAATTTGCTAGCAAAACCCATTTTCGAGCTTTACCATAATCGAACAGGCTGGTATTTTCGGAAAATTTAATTTGATAGGGTTTTTTGGCTTGGGCCCAAGTGGAATTGCCACGGCCTTTGATCTCGACGTTTTCGAAAGTGGTAGATTGCCCGTCTTGGCTAAGAATTAGGGTATTCCCAGGGTATTTGATTGTTTTATCGCCGGCGTCGATTTCTTCAATAGTAACATCTGCGAGGGAAAGTTCGAGCTTGGCGATGGAATTATGCTCTGATGTGGCAACGATGGTAAGCTTGTAAGCTGTAACAGAAATAACAAAAAGAGCGATTAAAACTAGAAAGAAATTCAAAAACGAGGATGTTTTTGGACGAGAAGACAATTTGCGCCTTGGTGTAGTATGGCTTTTGCGGGCGCCGGTAGACGGTCTCATAATTATATTGTAGCATATTTTTGATTGGTGTGTGATATAATAGATAATGGGAGAACTGTCTATGGTTACTGGTAGAAAACGAAATTTTAGTTGGTCTTGGTGGCTTTTAGGTGTAATTTTGGTGAGCGCAATAATAGGAGCGGTGGTGGTGGCAAGGGTGAACTATTTTAATAAAGAAGAAGATACTGATGGGAGTACGGTAACAATCGTAGAAACAAGTGATGTAAAAGTGGAGGAAAAAAGTCCGGAAGAGGTGCAAAAAGTGGAAAGCTCGAAAAAACAAGATGTGAAACAATATGATGGAGAGAGTCCGAATGTAACGGAGACTTTGACTGGGGTGATAACATATGCGGCGGTGAATTGGGAAAAACTGATGATTAGAATAAATATTAATCAGTATCTCGAGGAGGGGGTTTGTGCATTGACTTTGAAGCAGGCGGGAAATATTGTTTATAGTAGTACTGCGGGAATCATTGGTTCGGTGGCAACGGCGACTTGCGAAGGGTTTGATATACCGACGACGGAGTTACCTAGTGGGGAAATGCAGATTATGATTAGCCTAGATGCTAATGGCAAGACAGGTGAAATTAACGGAGAGGTGAAATTATGAATAAAATAGTTGTGCGACGGCGACACTGGAAAACATGGTATTTTATAACGGGCATTTTTGTGATGGTGTTTTTGTTTACGTTTTTAGCGGTAAAAGCAAACCAGTCAAATGAAAATGTGGATGCGGCGTCGCTAGATAGTTTTGACCCTGGGTATATTATTTCAGATTGGCAGATGGGAAATTACAGTTCGATGACCGAAACAGAAATTCAGAATTTCTTGTGGTCTAAGGGCAAGTGTTACAATACGAACTTCAGTGGGGTAGGGACAAGAGTAGATTATTTTTCGGATAGTACTCCACCAACGACGTGGCACGTTTCGAATGGGCATACGGTATGTCTTGCAGAGGAGAATATGAACGGCGAGACGGCGGCGCATATTATATGGCAGGCGGCACAAGATTATCGGATTAATCCGCAAGCTCTGATTGTACTTTTGCAGAAAGAAACGGGGATAATTACAGATCCAATTCCAAATAGCTGGGATTATCAGCGGGTGGCTGGATATGGTTGTCCGGATACAGCAGCTTGTTCGTCGAAGTACTATGGTTTTAAGAACCAAATTAGAAATGCAGCGGCGTTGTTTCGAGCGGTGCTGGATGGTGGTTGGACGAATTATCCGCTAGGGAATAATTATATACAGTATAATCCTAATGAAGATTGTGGTGGATCTTGGGTGAATATACGGTCGCTAGCAACATCGGCGCTTTATCGCTACACGCCATATCAGCCGAATTCGGGGGCGCTTGCGGCGGGGTATGGGACGGCGTATTGTGGCGCATATGGGAATAGAAATTTTTATTTGTACTTCCAGGATTGGTTTGGTGACACTACGGCGACTCAGCGTAGTTTGAAAATAGCAGAAGGCGAGTATTATTTGGTAATGCATAAAAATGTTGCTATGGCGCTGGACGTGCAAAAAGCAGAAGTGACGAATGGCGCGAACGTTCAGATCTACGATAAAAACGGTACTGAGGCGCAAAAGTGGAGTATAACGTATAATTCGACGACAGATGACTATAATATAATAAATGTAAATTCCGGGAAGGCTTTGGACGTTTCCGGCGCGAGCGTTAATGACGGTGCTAATGTACAGATTTGGGAAGCGAACAGTACATGCGCACAAAGATGGAGGATTGTAGAAACGCGCGCTGGCGGATTGTCGCTATTGTCGGCATGTTCTTATAAAGCGTTGAGCTTAAAAGATGCGAGCGTCAAGAATGGTGTGAACATTGAGATATCTGTCAATAAAGAGAACTCTCAACAAGTGTGGGATTTGGCGCCTGCTAATGATTTTGAGAGTGGAACATATGTCATCAAATCATCTATTAATCAATCTAGGGTAATAGATATTAGTGGTGGTGTGTATAATTCAAAGAATGGTACGAATGTACAACTATGGAATAAAAACGCTACTGCCGCACAGCAATGGAGCATAAAGAAGACGGCAGACGGGTATTTTGTAATAAAGAATTTACAAAGTGGAAAGGCTTTGGATGTAGCCGAAGCCAAAAAAGATAATGGCACAAACATACAAATGTGGGATGATAACGGTACTTGCGCGCAAAAGTGGAGTATTTTGAAGAGCAAGTATGGCTATGAGTTTATATCTGCGTGTTCGTATAAGGCGCTAGATTTGAAGGCAGCTGACAGCAGTCCAGGTTCTAACATACAAATTTATGATGCAAATAATTCGAAAGCGCAACAATGGCAGCTAGAGAAGGTTGAACTGCTGGAGGAAGGAAGCTATATGATTGAATCAAGGGTTGGAAAAGATAAGGCTATTGATATCAGTGGTAATAAAAAAGTAAATGGCACGAATATACAAATTTATGAGGTGAATGGGACTACTGCGCAAATTTGGGAGATTAAGTATGATGTTAATGATGGTTACTACACGGTGTACAATCCTGGGGCTCAAAAGAGCCTAGACGTGGCTGCGGCTGGTAAGAGCAATGGTACAAATGTACAAATATGGGACGACAATGCGACTTGTGCACAAAAGTGGTTTATTAGCAAAAACGGGAAAGATTATACGTTTGGTTCTGCGTGCTCTGATTTAGTTTTGGACGTAGAGGCAGCAAGGGCCGATAATGGTACAAACGTCCAGCTCTATGAAGCGAACGGTACTGCTGCGCAGAAATGGTTGTTGGTTCCAACGACTAAAGAATAGTGTGGTATAATTTATTATATGGATGATGTTGCGATATTGGTACCGTGTTTTAATGAAAAGAAAACCATAAGGAAAGTTGTATTAGATTGGAAAAAAGAATTGCCGGATGCGACGGTCTATGTTTATGACAATAATTCTACTGACGGTAGCGATAAGATAGCAGCTGAAGCTGGTGCGATTGTGAGAAACTGTCCGCAGCAAGGCAAGGGAAATGTGGTTAGGCAGATGTTTAGAGAGATAGATGCTAGGTGCTATATAATGGTGGATGCTGACGACACTTATCCTGCAAAAAGTGCAAAAACGATGGCGCGGTTAGTGTTAGAACGTGGTGCAAATATGGTGGTAGGGGATAGATTGTCGTCGACATATTTTACTGAAAATAAGCGTTTATTCCATAATACAGGGAATAAGGCGGTCAGGTGGGCTATAAATACTTTATTTGGTGGTAGTGTCAAGGACATAATGACTGGTTGCAGGGCTTTTGATTATAAATTTGTGAAAAGTTTTCCGGTACTATCTAAGGGTTTTGAAATTGAAACTGAAATGACGATTTGGGCGATGGACAAAAATATGTATGTAGAAAATATGGAAATACAGTATCGCGATAGGCCGGAAGGAAGCGAGTCCAAATTAAAAACGTATTCTGATGGCTTTAAGGTCATCAATACTATTGTTAGAATGTTTAAAGCGTATAGACCTTTGATGTTCTTTGGTCTATTGGCGTTTGTGCTTGCGGTCGTATCTATCGGTTTTTTTATTCCTGTTTTGATAGGGTATTTTAACACGGGTTTAGTTCCGAACTTGCCGACTCTGGTTGTCTGTGGGTTTGTCTTTATGACGGCCATTCAAGCTTTCTTTGCCGGATTAATTTTGGATACTTTAAGGAGAAAAGACAAACAGGATTTTGAAATTGATTTGATAAGGATAGAGCATGAAGAAAAGGAGCATTAGATTTATCAAGCAGAATAGGGATTGCTTAGTAACCCTAGGTTACTTTTTGGCGGGGGTGATCGGAGTTGTCGGGGTTGCAAAAGTTTTTGATTATGCGGAGATGGGAACTGGTTTTGCGAATTCGTTATTGTCGGTATTACTACTAGTGTTGCAGATTTTTATTTATGCCAAAATGTTTAAAATCCATAAAAGAAATGAGATGATTTTTGAGGTAGTGTTTTCAATTTTTTTGGCTGGTATTTTGGTGATTGGCGCACAGCTGGATTGGTGCAGTGAAATTATGTGGGGCCTTGGAACTGTGGCGAGAATATTTTGTCTTGCGGTTTTTGTTTTTCCGATTATGAATGTTTTGATGACTTTTTTGGGGGAGGCTAAGATAAATAATTTTGAAATTACTAAGCAAAAGAAATTTTTCTGGGTGACGTTTATGATAATTGCGTTTGGTGGGCTGATTGTATGGCTTGCTACCTATCCTGGCATATGGGGCTATGACGCTGCGACGCAGTTTGCTACGATTACGAATGTGGATGAGGGCTATACGCAGAGCGTTGGGGCACATTATTCTTTGCCATTGGGCTGGCTGATGACGAGTATTATGACTTTAGGAAAGAACATGTTTGGTAATTATCAAGCGGGGATGGCGTTATGCAGTTTGCTACAAATGTTATTTTTGTCTTATGTTGCAACTAGAATTCTAATCTATGCCACTGAAAAGGTAAAAAATAAGTATTTGTATATTATAGGGCTGGTCTTTTTTGTGGCATTTCCACTGTATACCGCTATGACTGTCTATATGACTCAAGATGCGGTATTTGGTGCTCTGTTCGCTTTGGCTTTTATTCATATTTATGAGTTGTCTGTGAATGATTGCTATTGGGCGAGGCGTATAAATTATGTGTTGTTGTCCGGTTTGTTATTGACGCTTTGTTTGTGCAGGAACAATGGCTTTTATTGTTTAGTGGTGGCGTTTATTGTGGCTGTGGTATTTATGAAGGGCAGGCGAGTGAGAGTGGCATTGATATTTGGTATTCCGATGCTCCTGTATCAGTTATATAACGGTCCGTTCTTGAGTATCTTGAATATTAGTACTGCTAGCTCTATTAGTGAGATGCTAAGTGTGCCTTCGCAGCAAATCGCGAGAGTTTATAATTATAATAATGATTTGATAGGAGCGGACGAGAAAGAGCAACTGGACGCTTATTATTCGGGGTACAAAGATTTTATAGAATATCGGCAATATCCTGCCATTGCTGATTTTACGAAGAGATATATCGTAAGGGGTAGAACGTCTAGTGATTTGACCGGTTATGTTAAATTATGGCTAAAGATTGGAACTAAAGATCCGAAAAATTATATAGAAGCTTTTTTGCTCAATAATCTTGGTTTTTGGTATCCGAATAAAAAATATCCAGATACAAGAATGGGCATACCATATTATGAGTATGAGATGACAGATCGTGGTGATGATAGGTTTTTGGTGATCGAAAGGACTAGCCAGATACCGATGCTTAATGCGATGCTGAAATCAGTTTTGGTTGACGATGCGTTTGTAAAAGTGCCAATTTTGTCGACTATTTGTTCGATGGGGACATATTTCGTGCTGTTTTGTTTTGTGTTGGGCTATTCTATAGTCAGGAAAAATTGGAAAAAAATTGTGCCACTAGGTTTGATGATGGGTCTTTATATTACGTTACTATTGTCGCCGGTGGCAGTGTTTAGGTACTGTTTTCCGATTGTGATACTCTGGCCGTTGCTTTTTGCAATGCTTTTTGAGAAAAATCTTGCATCTCTACCAAAAAAGAAAAGAAATGTGGTAAAATAGGGTAATGAAGGTTTTATCGGTTATTATTCCGGCGTTTAATACGGAGTTGTATATTGAAAGATGTCTGGATAGTCTTTTATATGATAAGGATATTGTCGATTATTTGGATATAATCGTGGTTGATGATGGTAGTTCTGATTCGACTAGTAGTGTTGCAGGGGAGTACAGCAAATTATATCCGGGTAGTATTTCGGTGATTCGCAAAGAGAATGGTGGGCATGGTTCGGCTGTAAATAAGGGTCTGGAAAAGGCAGTTGGTAAATATGTGAGGATTCTAGATTCAGATGATTGGGTGAATATAGATGATTTTCCGGAATATGTTAAAAAATTGGCTGATGAAGAATCTGATATTGTAGTGACGAACGTGCGGAGACAACAATTGTACGATGAGACAGAAGACGATTTTGTTTTTTGTGAAACGCGGGTTGAGCCTCAAAACATTGAGAAGGTAGCAGAGAAAATAATGGAGGACAATTTTTTCTTTGAATTTTCGATGCATTCAATGACAGTAAAACGGGAAAAACTTTTGCGAGTATGGGGAGACGGGTTGTTGAATAAGACATTTTATGTGGACCAGCAATTTGTTGCTAAAGTTTTTATGTGTGCTGATAATTATACGGAGTATCCGTTGCTTGTGTATATGTATTTTATCGGCAGGCCAGAGCAAAGTATGGGCGCAGGATTTTTTAAACATATTCGTGACCATGAGCGGGTGCTGAGGTGGTTGCTTAGTACTACCGAAATGGACGAGGTGCCGGAATATTATAAGAAGATTGTGTCGAGACAAATTACTTTGATGTTAAAGACACATCACAAGGCTTATCTGGAGCAGCCAAAATTAAATAGCAAAGAGAGAAAGGAGCTGGCTACGTTCGATGAATATCTAAAGAGTAAATACCGGAGTTTTTACGATGCCGCTGAAATATCTGGATATTTGAAGCTGTTAGCCAATCCTTTGATTTCGGCGCGGATGGCAAGGACGTTCTTGTATTTTCGGAAAGGAGAAAAATGAAAAAGGGTTTTGTGATTAGCTGGTACTATCCACCTGGTAATTCATCAGAAGGTCTGGTGACGTTTAAGCTGTTAAAAAATTCTAAGTATAAATATGACGTTTGGACTCGGTCGGATCAGCGTCGGAGCGTTTGGGATAGAAAAAGCGACGAGAGCAAATTAACATCAAAGAATGTGAAAGTTATAAAAGATGACTGCGAAGATATGAAGGAGTGGGTGAGGGACGGGGTAAGGTACTTTTTGGAGCATAAAGACGAATATGATTTTATTATGTCACGGAGTATGCCTGCTGAGTGCCATGAGATTGCAATAAAAATTAAGGAGGCTGTTCCTGGGATAAAATGGGTTGCTTCTTTTGGAGACCCTATAGTAGACACGCCGTATATTAATGAGATTACGATGGGCGATAAGGACAACCCTTATAAAGTAAGAGGATATTTGGAACGAGAGGATTTGTCTTTGATGGGTGCGTCGAGAGTCTTTTTATCGCCAACGCGTAGAGCAAAAAAATACGTTTGGAATAAAGATAAAAAGGCCGGTAACGAGATAGAAAAATATTTTAGATACGTTAATGAGACCGTGCTGACTAATGCGGATAAAATTATTTATAATAATCCATATCAATTTGAACATGCGTTTATTGATGGTTCATTAGAGAAGTTCAAGTCGAAGTGTTGTGTGTTGGCGCATTCGTTTGACCCTAGTTTGTATCCGAGTTCGAATAAAAAGCTGGCGGATAATAAGAAAATATCTTTTGTTTATGTGGGGCATTTGGATGAGACGAGAAACGTTCGGTCGCTGCTGGAAGCGATAAAAAAGATGAAGCAAAGGGACGTAAAAGTATCGGAGAAAGTGGAGTTTGCTTTTTATGGGCATGTGGGCAATGGCGATAAAATCTATATATTGGATAATGATTTAGTGGATATAGTAAAGGTAAAACAGGATGTTGATTATTTGCGGAGTTTGAAAATTATAAAAGATGCAGATTGGGCGATTCTGGCAGATGCAAATTTTACGAGTATAGTTGACAACTGTATTTATCTTCCTGCGAAGTTGATGGATTATATGGGCGCTGGAACGAATATCTTTTCGATTTCGCACATGAGGGGTGCCGGCGCTGATATAATCCGTAAAGTTGGCGGAGGAAAGGTCGTGACACATAGTGCTGATGATATTTATCTGTATCTTTCCAAGATAATTTATGGTGGCTATAAGCCATTGCCGTATAATAAGAACGAAGTGTCGAAGTATGAGGCCTCAAATATTGCTGAGAAGATGGATAAAATTATCAATAGCATGTTGAAGGAGGGATAGTGATGAAGGTATTGTCGATTTTTGGAACGCGTCCAGAGGCCATAAAAATGGCTCCTGTGGTAAAGGAGCTGGAGAGTAGGGGCGAGGGGGTAGAGTCGGTTGTTTGCGTAACTGCGCAACATCGAAGCATGCTAGATCAGGTCCTGAGCGTTTTTAAAATTAAGCCAGATTACGATTTGAATATAATGAAAAATGGTCAGACTTTGACACAGATTACAGTGAACGTTATAGAAGGCATAGAGAAAATTATACAGCACGAGAAACCGGACTTAGTGCTAGTTCATGGCGATACTACTACTGCGATGGCAGCGGCGCTTGCGGCGTTTTATAATCATGTGAAAGTCGGTCACGTAGAAGCTGGTCTTAGGACGTATAACAAATATTCGCCTTTTCCAGAGGAAATGAATCGTCAGATTATAGATAGGATAGCGGATTTGTTGTTTGCGCCAACTGAAGTGAGTAAAAGTAATTTGGACAAGTATCTGAATGAAGGACAAGAGATTTTTGTGACTGGCAATACAGCAATCGATGCTTTAAAGACTACGGTAAGGAAGGAATATAATAGTGATATTTTTGAGTGGCTTGGGGATTCAAGGATGATTCTTGTAACTGCGCATCGGCGCGAGAATCTTGGCGAGCCAATGCGTCGAATTTTTAGAGCGATAAGACGTTTGGTAGATGAGTTTGACGACGTAAAAGTTGTTTATCCTGTACATATGAATCCTAAGGTCAGAGAGGTTGCCGATGCGGAGCTTGGTCAACACGACAAAATAAAGTTAATGGACCCACTTGACGTTCTGGATTTCCATAATTTTATGGACAGAGCATATTTTATAATGTCGGACAGTGGTGGTGTGCAAGAAGAAGCGCCATCTCTTGGAAAGCCGGTGTTGGTTCTTAGAGATACTACAGAGAGACCTGAGGGAATTAATGCAGGAACTTTGAAGTTGGTGGGAACGGAAACTGACACAATTTATGCCGAGGCAAAAAAACTGTTGACTGATAAGGCGAAATATAGCGAAATGGCCTGTGCTAAAAATCCATATGGTGACGGATTTGCTAGTAAATATATAGTCGATGCGATTTTGAATCAATGAATCAACGATAATGAATGAGTCTTTTTAGGAGCTGTTTGGCAGAATGAAGAAAATACTTGGATTGCATTTTGGATTTTGCAATAAACCAGTTGGGGGTATTGAACAATTTGATGCAGTTTTTGTCATAAGGGGTGAAATATAGATATTGGAAAGTACTATCTTTGAATATGGGCGAAAATATAGCTTTTAATTTTTCGTAGTATTGCTTTTTGTATTCTTTAGAAATATTTAAAAAGAATGTCATATTAGCCCATAGAATGTGGGCATATAATGGTTCTTTGAGACTCTCAAGTAGGCCGAGGTTTCTTGCGATATTGATACCGGATAGGGAGTTGTCGGCCATGAAAAGAAGCTTCTTGCCAGTTGCGTTGGTTGAATTACCTTGGGCGGGGTCATTTCGCCAATGGACAAAGCCTTCTGGGACTATTGATATTCGTTTGGCTTTGCATAAAGCCTCAACCATAAATGGAAAATCTTGATATGATGCACCAGCTGTGTTCTTGAATTTAATTTTTTTAACAAAATCGGCACGATAAATGGACGACCAGATTGAGGCATGAAAGGCGATCAATGTTGGCCATTCGGTAATATGAAAAGCGTTTTTGGGGGCGAGGCGGAGGTCTACGCCTGATGGATTGGTGTAGTATTGATTCTGCTGACTTTTTGGCAAGGTGGAATTGTATTTCCAAAAGCCGCCCTTGGTAATATCGGTATGGTATTTTTTGGCATTAGTATATAGAGTTTCATACATTTTCGGTTCGATCCAATCGTCAGATTCGATGATGCCAATGTATTCGCCCTGGGCTAGTTCGATGCCTTTGTCGACCGATGCGCTGTAGCCGGAGTTATTTTGATGAATTGCGATGAGTCTTTTGTCTTTTTTGGCGTATTCGTCGATGATTTTGCCGCATTGATCTGGTGAGCCGTCATCGATGGCTATAACTTCGATTTCTGTTAGCGATTGTGCGAGTATACTGTCTAGACACTCCTTAAGATACCTTTCAACATTATATATGGGGACGACTATGCTAACTTTTGGGCGATTTGCCATCTGTTTTTCCTCTTATTTAGTTATAATTATACCAAAAATGCGATATAATATAAATATGGGAGCAATAAAAGTATCGGTTTTGGTGCCGGTGTATAATGCAGAGGCGTTTTTGAGGGAGTGCCTAGATAGCTTGGTGGGTCAGAGTCTGCGGGAGATTGAGATAATTTGCATAAACGATGGTTCGACGGATGGGTCGCTGGAAGTTTTGAAGAGTTATGCAGAAAAAGATGAACGGATGGTGATTTTGGACAAGAAAAACACTGGATATGGAGACAGCATGAACAAAGGCATTGATAAAGCTAGAGGTAAGTTTATTGGCATAGTAGAGCCAGATGATTTTGTGGAGCTTAGCGCATTTGAAAAAATGTATAAAAAAGCGCAAGAAAACGAGGTGGAAGTGGTGAAGGCGAATTTTTATCGTTATATGACTGGGAAAAAGGATGTGGCGGAAAAGAGCGAAGTGTTTACAAGTGTTGAAATAGGGAAGGTGGTTGACCCGGAGAAGGACAGGCATTTGTTCTATACGCAGCCAAGCGTGTGGAGTGCTATTTATAAAACGGAGTTTTTGAAAAAAAATGGGATAAAGTTTTTGTCGTCGCCGGGGGCGTCGTATCAAGATGCGGGGTTTAGTTTTAAAGTGTGGGCGACGGCGAAGAGAGTGTATTGTACTGATGAAGCTTTTTTGTATTATCGGCAAGATAACCCTGGTTCGTCAGTAAAGTCTGAGGGGAAAGTGTATGCGGTGCAGGAAGAATATGACGATGTGGAAAAATATTTGGTCGAGAAGAATAGAATGAGTGAATTTGGAGCGACACTTGCCGTGGTGAGAATGGGAGGATATATTTGGAATATGCGAAGGCTTACGAAGGACAAAGCACTGGAGTTTGCAAAAGTAGTGGAGAAAGACTATGCAAGGTATAAAATGGCGGGATATTTTGATGATGGGGCAGTGGATGATGATCCAGACGCTAGATTTATAGTACAGAATATGATTATTCGTGATCCGGTGGGGTACGTGAAAAAGCGAAAAATATATGAGATGAATGATAGCCTGAAACAGTGGGGTGTGAAAAAAATTAAAAAAATAACGAGGAGGAGGTAGTATGAAAAAATGTGATTATTTGGTGGTAGGTGCTGGGATATTTGGGGCGACGGTGGCGGAAAGGTTGGCAGATAGAGGTTACAAAGTTTTAGTGATTGATAGACGGGGACATCTTGCAGGGAATATTTATTCGTATGCCGATGTAGAGACGGGGATTGAGGTGCACAAATATGGCTCGCATATTTTTCATACGGAACATGATGAGGTTTGGGGGTATTTGAATAAGTTTACGGATTTTAATGATTATGTACATACAGTAAATACACGGCATGATGGTAAGTTGTATCCAATGCCAATTAATCTGGATACGATTAACTTGTTGTTTGGAACGGATATGGATGCAACTAGCGCGGAAAGTTTTGTAAAAGATGAAGCGCGACACGATGCGGAAAGATTGGGAATTGAAGAACCGAAGAATTTTGAGGAAAAAGGGATTGCTTTGGTAGGCGAGAAATTATATGATGCGTTTTTGAAGCATTATACTGAAAAGCAATGGCATAGTTCTGCTAAGGAACTGTCGGCAGAGATATTAAGTAGAATTCCGGTGAGATTTTCGCATGATAATAGGTATTTTATGAATGCAAAATATCAAGGAATACCAGTGGATGGATATACAAAGATGGTGGAGAAAATGTTGAAATCGCCAAACATTGAGGTAAATTTAGGAGTTGATTTTGCGAAAGTGTATGGCAAAGTAGATGTGATACATAAAATTATATATTGTGGGCAGGTGGACGAACTAATGGGTTATTCACTGGGAGTACTTCCGTATAGGTCGCTGAGATTTGAGGAGGAAAGAGGGGATGTGAGTATTGGAGAAGCGGTAGTGAATGAGGCGGATGCGGATGTGGCGTATACGAGGACGCATGATTACAAGTTTTATCAAATTCATCAGCCTGAGGTTGTGAGGCAGAAAGTTTCGATTATTGCGAGGGAATATCCGGCTGATTTTGTGAAGGGTGGAGAAGCTTATTATCCAGTAAATAATGCGAATTCGGAGGAGTTGTATTTGAAGTATGTGGAGCTGGCGCGGGAAAAATATCCGGATTTATTATTAGGTGGTAGATTAGGGGCCTTTCGATATTGGGATATGGATGTGGCGGTGAAGAATGCACTGGAGCTAGCTAATGTAATTTGAGTGGCTTAGGTGGTATAATAAATATAGAGTAGGATCATAAAGATGAGTAAGACTTCGGAACCGTTAGTTTCGGTGATAATTCCGGTATATAATATACAGAAATATGTGGGGGCGTGTTTGGAATCAGTGACGGGGCAGAGTTACAAGAATCTTGAGATAATAGTAGTGGATGATGGTTCGACGGACGGGTCAGGGGAGGCTTGTGATGAGTTTGCGCAACGGGATAAACGGGTGCGAGTGATGCATCAGAAAAATGCTGGGTTGTCTGAGGCGCGTAATGCAGGAATTGCGTTGGCGCGAGGCGAGTGGGTGGCGCTTATTGACGGTGATGATACGGTGCGAATGGAGTTTGTGGCGTCAATGATAAAGGCGACGCGTGATGCGGAGGAAGTCGATGTAGTGGTGTGCGGGTATAATGATATAGCGCCGAGCGCTGCAGTGATGACAGGAGAAGAAGCGGCGGTGAAACTCCTAGTCGAGCAGGAGAATATGGAAATAGTGGCGTGGAATAAACTATATAGGAAAAGCTTGTTTTCTGGGATTTGTTACCCTGCGGGTGAAAAGAATGAGGATAGTCTGACGACGTATAAATTGTTGGCGAAAGCTCGAAAAGTAGTTTATTTGGATGAGTCGCTTTACTGTTATCATGTGCGGAATGGAAGTATTATGGATGATGCGCGGATTAGTGAAAGATTAACGCAACGTGAACGAGCGGCGAGGGAGGCGATGATGTATTTTGGGGGGAATGCAAAGTTAGAACAGGCATCAGAGGTGGCACTACTGCTCGCTAAGTATGCCTGGATAGATGCGGGTTTGCGTGGGGAAGTAGATAAACGAACTGCGGGAAAGGCGCGAAATTGGGTTTTGGCGAATTTGGGGAAATATGCGAAAAATCCATATATGACGCAGAAATTGAAAACGTATAATGAGCTGAATAAATGGTGTGGTGGGGTGATGTATAGATGGTTTCGGAAATTGAGACATGAATAAATGCTAGGAGGTGTTGGGTTGCAAAATATCTGTAATATGGGATAATAAAGTGAAGGAGAAAAATAGATGAAGATTTTGGTAACAGGGGGAACGGGATATATTGGGTCGCATACGATTATTGAGTTGTATGAGGCGGGCTATGAGGTGGATGCAATTGACAATTTGTGCAACTCGAAAGAAGAGACGCTGGATAAAATTGAAAAGATTACGGGGAAAAGGCCGGGGTTTTTCCGAGTAGATTTGCTGGATGCAGAAGCGGTAGATAAGGTGATGGCAGAGGGGGCGTATGACATTGTGATGCACTTTGCGGGATTAAAGGCAGTGGGCGAATCGGTAGAGAAGCCACTACTTTACTACAAAAATAACATTGGCGGGACGATTAATTTGCTTGAGAGCATGCAAAAATATGGGGTGAAACGAATTGTCTTTTCGTCGTCGGCGACGGTGTATGGAGATCAAGATGGGGTGAAATTGACCGAGGAGATGCAAACTGGTGTGGGGATTACAAATCCGTATGGGCAGACGAAGTCCATGATTGAGCAGATTTTGCGCGATGTGGCGACGGCGGATCCGGAGTTTTCAGTGACGATTTTGCGCTACTTTAATCCGGTAGGGGCGCACGAGTCGGGGCTAATTGGTGAGGATCCGAATGATATTCCAAATAATCTGATGCCGATTATTATGAAAGTATCGACGGGCGAGATAGCGGAATTAAAAATCTATGGGGACGATTATGATACGCCGGATGGGACGGGGATGCGAGATTTTATCCACGTAGTAGATTTGGCAAAAGGACATGTGGCGGCGATCCGGGCGATGCATCCGGGTGTAGAAGTATATAATTTGGGTACTGGTGAAGCGACGAGCGTGATGGAGATGGTGAGAGCATTTGAAAAAGAAAGTGGGTCAGAGCTACCATATACGATAGCGCCACGACGGGCAGGAGATCTGGCGAAGATTTTTGCGGATGCAGGAAAAGCAGAACGAGAGCTGGGCTGGAAAGCGGAACGGACGATTGCTGACGCGATGCGTGACACGATTAACTATTTGAAAACTGGCGTCTAACTCCAGAGTTTGGTATAGGAGTCGGCGACTTTGGCTGGGTCGCCGTCTTCTTTGATTTTGCCATCGTCGATCAAAATGGCACGAGTGCAGAATTTGCGGACGTTTTCCATGGAGTGGGTGACGAGAATGACGGTTTCGTGATGGTCTTTGAGGTTGGTAAAGTAGTCCTCGCATTTTTGCTGGAAAGCGGCGTCACCGACGGCGAGAACTTCATCTAGTAATAGGATGTCGCCATGGGCACGGATGGCGATAGAGAAGGCAAGGCGAACTTGCATGCCGGAACTGTAGTTTTTGAGTTTTTGATCTTGAAAATCTCTGAGTTCGGCAAAGTCCCAAATGTCGTCGTACATGGCATCCATTTCGGCATTACTGAAACCGAGAAGGGCGCCGTTCATGTAGACGTTTTCGCGACCGGTGAGTTCAGGGTTAAAACCGACGCCGAGTTCGATAAAAGGAACTAACTGACCGTTGATGGTAATGTCGCCTTTTTCGGGATAGTAAACGCCGGCGAGAATTTTAAGTAAAGTAGATTTGCCGGAGCCATTGCGACCGACGATACCAAGAAATTCGCCTTTTTTGATTTCAAAGCTGAGGTCTTTTAATACTTTTTGCTCTTTGTAACCTTTGACGCCACGTAGACGGTTGAAAAGTGCTTGCTTGAGACCGAAAGCTTGTTCAGTGGGAAGACGAAAGCTCTTGGAAAGATGCTTGACGGAGATAGCGATATCACTGTCTGTGTTTACCTCGATACGAGTGCCGATGCTGCGTTTCATTAGACTTCCTCCGCAAAGAATTTGGAATTACGACGAAAAACGAGGGCGCCAACGACGAGGACAACGAGAATGATAGCGATAGGAATAAGAGCGATTAGGGGGTTGCCGATATAATTCCAGGTAGTGATGGTGTCGTGAGTGATGAGGAGATAGCGGATATCTTGAATACATTGTGAGATGGGGTTTAGTAAGAGGATTTTGGCGGCAACTTCACTGGTGGCGGCGACCATGGAAATGGGATAAATGATAGGTACAGCATAAAAGAGGGCTTGGACCAGTACATCCCAGATGGAGGTGATGTCGCGGTATTTGACATTGATGGAACCGAGTAGAAAAGCGATGCCGAGAGAAAGAAGATAGAGACCGAAAATGGGGATGAAAACGAGGAGCCAGCCCCATGAGGGAGCAACGCCGTTGATGAGGGCGAAGATGATAATTACAACGAGGTTGATAAGCATATTAATAACGGCGGTGAGGGTGGCGGAAACAACAACGATGTATTTGGGAAAACTGATTTTGCGGAGGAGGTCGCCACGGTTGACGATGGCTTGGATGCCCTGCGAGGTGCATTCAGTAAAGAAACTCCACATGGAAGTGCCGCAAAGAAGGTAAACGGGGTAATGAGGGATGTCGCTGCCGATTTTGAGGAGTTTGGCAAAAACTACATACAGAATGGCAAACATGAGAAGCGGGCGCAAGAGTGCCCAGAGGTAGCCAAGGACAGAACCTTGGTAGCGGAGCTTGAAGTCGGTTTTGGTGAGCTCGGCTAGAAGAATACGGTTTTTGCGATTTAAAACATGAGGAATGCTCATACATTCTATATTATAACATATCTGTGATATAATATATACCAATGGGCGCTAAATCTAATATCGAATCAGCAAAATCCGCTACTCAAAAAGCCGATGTCAAAACTTCCCGTCGTACCATCCGCTACTTTTTTGTCGGTGTCGGTATCACTCTTTTCAATTACGTTGTTTACGCCTTGTTCTCAAATGTCATCATTCAAAATAACGACCTTCTCTGGCTCTCTAGCCTTCTTGCTACCGCTATCACTACTGTAGTTGCTTACATTCTCCATTCCAAAATCACTTGGAGAGAGCGTAAAGTCACGAAAGTTGCTATTTATAAATTCTTCATTTGGAACGCATTCCTTACTTTTGCTATCAGCCCCGCCCTCACACAACTTTTTAGCCTCGTCACTCCGCTTTACGAATTCGCTTTCAACATTAGCACCGCCATTCATCTCCCCTTCACCTACGAATTTGTCCTTACTACCGGAGCTTTTGTGCTTACTTCCGCCGTCATCATGGTCCTAAACTTCCTTTTCTACGACAAATTCGTCTTTGGTAAAGCCACCATCAAGCATCTTTTAAGACGTCTAATTCCTTTCCAACTTCCGCCCCACGCTTCCAAAAAAAACATCCTCGTTGCCACAGTTCTCTACGCTCTCCCTGTTCTCTTTTTTGTAATTTCCTATTTTCTCATCACTACTTCTGGTGAAGACATCTGGCAAGGTGCCGGCAACTTTCGTACCGGTCTTGTCATTTCTCCCCTTGAAGACGCCAAAAACGCCTTTCTTTTCGATAGTCGCATTACCGATATGTATGCTTGGACCGTTATTGATTTTTTTGATTACCAATTCTGTTTTGGTCCCGATCTTATTTTTCGTCTCATAGACGTCGCCATGGCCATCGCTACTTTTTATTGTGCCACTTACCTTGCGCTCGGCTATAGGCCCAAACTCATCATTAAAGATGCCCTTGTCTTTTGCGCCTGTTTTGTTGCTGTTATTATTACGCCTTTCGGGCGTCCTTTCTATTCCGAATTCTCCATGATTCATAACTACACGCCTCTCGCTCTCGCCATGCTACTCTTTAGTATCCCTTATCTCAAATTATTCAGTACACCTCCGACCATTAAACATCCTGCACTTTTCGCCACTGGACTTTTATTGCTCGGTGTCTTTTTCGGTATGTCCGCCGCCATCACCCCACTTGCCTTTCTTCTTACTGTCGTCATTATCTGTATTGTCCGTCATAAAACCTTAAAACGTCCTCCTCTCTGGTTTTTTGCCGGGCTTCTTGGTATTGCCATCGGTTTTTCTATTTGCTGGTTCGTCGGTTCTGGTGTTTCGCACTATACCAACCCCGTTACCGCCGCCACTTTTGACTATATTGCCCCTGCAGAAATCTTCAACAGTCCTGCTACTGTCTTGCCTCGCCTCCTTTGGCACGAGGTCTACAATTTCGGCATCACTTTCCTTCCTCTTCTTGCTATTGCTGTCATCGGTCTTATTTTCGATCCTCACCGTCGCCAATTTTTTACTCGCAAATTCTACCGCACTCTCCCCACTAGTCTCAAATACTTTAGCCTCGCTTTAGCCGTTTTCTTCGTCATCCATTTGCTCGGCGCCTCTCTCGTCAAAGCTCCGCCTCGGCTCATCATGCCAGCCTATTTCGCCGGTGTTATCTTCGTTTTTAGATTTTTCGTTCCTCGTCTAAACTCTAAGCTCCTCGGCGCCGGCATCATTATCCTTACCGTTCTCATTCTTGGTCTCCACACTACTTTTCTCGGTATTTACCACCATACTACCGCTAAGGTTTTCTCCGAAATTAAAGCTTCCGAGAGCTCCGCTGTCTGTATCGACGCTTCGCGCATTAATCCACCTCGCATCCCTGCCATCAGTCTCTCCCAGGCTGGTATGCTTGTCGATTGGGGCTCTCCACAGTTCATCTATAACAAAGAAGTTACTTTTTGCAAATAGTAATGGTATAATAACCTTATGCAAGACCTCGTTTCCATTATCGTCCCTATCTATAATACCGGAAAGTACCTTCCTGCTTGCCTTGATTCTATTTTGAGTCAGACTTACCAAAACCTCGAAATTATTCTCGTCGATGACGGCTCTACCGATGGCTCGTCGGACATCATTAAATCTTACGCCAAGCAAGATTGCCGCATCATCACTATCCATCAGAAAAACCAAGGTCAGTCTGCCGCCCGTAATGCCGGGTTAGCAAAAGCCACTGGCACTTTCATCAGTTTTATTGATGCCGATGACGCAGTCGCCAAAACTTTCATTGCCGATCTCCTCGCGCCATTCAAAACAAGTACTGCTCTCTCCGTCTGCGGTATGCACTATAAACGTCTTCGTGCCCATACCGTAGCCGATGTTTACATCAACCCTCTCCGTAAAAAGCGCGCAAAAGAAACTGCAAAAGCCTACTATCTCTACCTTCTGGCTGTTGATGGTCGGATGTATTCTTCTGTCAACAAACTTTTTCGCGCCAAAATTGCCAAAACTTGTCATTTTGACACTACACTCAGCTTTGCCGAGGACACTAAATTTGTCCTCGACTATCTCGCTAAAAACTCCGGCGACGTAGCCTTTATTTTGAAGCCTCTCTACATTTACAATTTCGGTACCGAGGGAAGCACCATCAACATTACTGCTCTAAGTTGGCAAAACTGGCAAACTGCCTATGAGAACCTCAAAACTTGGCTTGGCCCCCATCCTACTGTGAAAGAAAAATTCTGGCTTCACGCCGTTCATCTCCGTTGGCGAATTTCCTACGTCCGTTCCAAACGTCGCGCTCGCCACTAAAATATGGTATAATATATGGTATGAAGAAGATTTCGGTGGTGGTGCCGACGTATAATGAGGCGGCGGGAGTGGCTGGGTTTTTGGATGGGCAACTTTTGCCGGTTTTGAGGGATTTGTCGTATAAGGTGGAAGTGATTGTGGTGGATGATGGGTCGAGCGATAAAACTTTGGAGAGAGTGAAAGAGAGTGAGATTTGTAAGCGGTTGTCGGTGAAAGTAGTGGTGCTATCGAAAAACTTTGGGAAAGAAGTGGCGTTGTCGGCGGGGCTGCATGAAGCACAGGGAGATGCGGTGGTGATGATTGATGCTGATGGGCAACATCCGGCAGAAAAGATTCCGCTGATGTTGCAAAAGTGGGAGGAGGGGGCAGTGGTGGTAACGGCGGTAAGGAAACATAATAGTACAAAACATCGGTTGGGGTCGCGAGTATATTATAGAATGATGCGGATGATGGGAAATCGGAATTTGGTAGTGGGAGCGATGGATTTTCGGCTACTAGATAGGATGGTGGTGGATGAATATAACCATTTTACTGAGCGAAATAGATTGATGCGTGGGCTGGTGGATTGGCTGGGATTTCCACAAGAATATATTGTGGTAAAAACGCGAGGACGGATGTCGGGGAAGCCGTCGTATAGTTTTAAGAAGTTGCTGGCACTGACGTTTGATTCGATGGTGTCGAGTTCGCGGACGCCACTGTTTCTCTTTGGGTATATTGGGGCGTTTATTACGGTGGGGTCGTTTATCTTTGGACTGTTTATTTTGATAGAACAGTATATTTTGGGGGATCCACTGGGGCTAGATTGGAGTGGGGCGGTGGCAATGAGTGTGTTTGTATCGTTTTTGATTGGGCTGGTTTTGATATCGCAGGCAATGACGGCATTATATGTGTCGCAGATTCATGCGGAGGCGAAGGGGCGGCCGCTGTATGTGATAGACCGGAGGCGGTCGGTGGGGCTAGGCGGAAATAACAGTGACAAGGCTAGTACTGCTAGTGGGTGTAAGGGTAGTGCAGATAAAAATGAGAACAAAAATGGTGCGAAAAAGTAAGTCGGCGGTACTCCTGAGTTTTGATGTGGAAGAGTTTGATATGCCGAGGGAGCATGGGGGGTCGATATCGGTGGAGGAGGGGGTGAGAGTGTCGAGTGAGGGACTAGTGAGAGTGTTGGATTTATTGGCGCGGGAGAAAGTGGTGGCGACGTTTTTTGTGACGGGGAATTTCGCGAAGAATGCACCGGAGTTAGTGAAAAGAATGGTGCGAGAGGGGCATGAGGTGGCGTGTCATGGGGTGGACCATTTTTGCCCGGCGGAGACAGACGTGCGTGAGTCGAAAAAAATCGTGGAAAAGGTGGCGGGGGTGCGAGTTTTGGGGTATCGGCAACCGCGGATGTTTGCGGTAGATTATGTGGAGTTGTCTAGGTGTGGGTATGTGTATGATTCGAGTGTGAATCCGGCGTGGGTGCCGGGGAGATATAACCATAAGGACGTGCCGAGGGAACCGTTTGTGCGAGAGGGAGTGGTGTTGATACCGACGTCGGTATTTGGACGGATGCGAGTGCCGCTGTTTTGGCTGGCGTTACATTTATTCCCGCTGGGGCTGTATTGCCGATGGGCGGTGAAAGAAATGCGACGGGCGGGGTATTTGGCGACGTATTTTCATCCGTGGGAGTTTGCGGAGGTTTTGCGTGATTATGAAAAAGTGCCGGGGTATGTGAAAAAGAACAGCGGTGTGAAGTTGATTGAACGACTTCACGCGGTGATTGACGCGTTGCGAAAGGCGGGAGGTGACTTCACGACGTATGGGGAGTTTGCGCGTTTACCGGTAGACAAAAAATAGATTCTAGTGTATAATATATAGCGTTTATGAGTGAAGATATGATACGCGTAAGGGGAGCGCGACAGAATAATTTGCAGAATATAGATGTAGATATACCGCGAGATAAGTTGGTGATTATTACTGGGTTGTCGGGGTCGGGGAAATCGAGCCTCGCGTTTGATACGATTTATGCGGAGGGACAGAGACGGTATGTGGAGTCGCTTTCGTCGTATGCGAGGATGTTTCTCGGGATTATGGATAAACCGGAGGTGGATTCGATTACAGGACTGTCCCCGGCGATTTCGATAGACCAGAAGTCGACGTCGCGGAACCCGCGATCGACGGTCGCGACGGTGACGGAAGTGTATGATTATTTGCGTTTATTGTTTGCACGAGTGGGGGTGCCGCATTGTCCGGTGTGCCACAAGGAAGTGTCGAGACGGAGCGTAGAAGACATTGTGAACGAGGTGATGAAGTTGCCGCTGGGTTCGAAGTTGATGGTGCTGGCGCCGATCGTGTCGTCGAAAAAAGGCGAGTTTTTGCACATTCCAGAGCAGTATTCGGCGAAAGGTTTTTCGCGGGTGAGGGTGGACGGAATTATCTATGCGCTGGATGAGTTTCCGGAACTGAATAAAAATGAGCGGCATGATATTGAAGTGGTGGTGGATAGGTTTGTGCTGTCGCCGGAACTGTCTTCGAGAATTAGCGGGTCGTGTGAGCAGGCGCTTGAACTGGGGCAGGGGATTATGAAAGTGCTGAAGATTACGGATAATGCAACGGCGGTGGGGGAGGCGCGAATTGATACGGAATCGACGGAGGTGCTGACATATTCGCAAAGGTATGCTTGTCCGGATCATCCGGAGGAGTTAATACCGGAACTTACGCCTAGGCTGTTCTCGTTTAATGCGCCAGAGGGGGCGTGTCCGGCATGTACAGGGCTCGGGTCGAAAATGGAGATTGACCCGGAACTGGTGTTTAATGATAATTTGACGATTGCGGAGGGGGGAATTAGGCCGTTTAACCGAGTGGGGCAGGAATCGTGGTGGCTAAAAAGGCTGGCGGCGGTGGGGGTGAAACATGGATTTAACGTGCAGACGCCGATTGGAGATTTGAGTCCGGAAGTGCGACATTTGATTTTGTACGGGACGGGGGATGAGAAATATGAGATGCGGATTAGTGGGTCGGGGAGATTTGCGGATGGGACGGTGTACGAGACGACTTATGAGGGGGTGATACCGATGTTGGAACGGCGGTATAATGACCCGAAAGTGAGCGAGTTTACGAAACATGATATTGAGCGGTTTATGCGGGTGAGGGAATGTCCGGTGTGTCATGGGGCGAGGCTAAAACCGGCGGTGTTGGCGGTGACGGTGCACGACATGAATATTGTAGATATGTGTAATATGGATGTGGATGCGACGCTAGAAGTTTTGGCGCGAGATTTGGGATTTTCGGAGTCGGAGGAGATGATTGCGGGGCCGATTTTGAAAGAAATTCGCGAGCGGGTGAAGTTTATGCAGGATGTGGGGCTGGGATATCTGGAGCTCTCGCGGGCGGCGAATACTTTGTCTGGGGGTGAAGCGCAGAGGATTAGACTTGCGACGCAGATTGGGTCGGGGCTTACGGGGGTACTTTATGTGCTGGATGAGCCGTCGATTGGGTTGCATCAGAGAGATAATGATAAGTTGATTGCGACGCTAAAGCATTTGAGAGATTTGCATAATACAGTGGTAGTGGTGGAGCATGATGAGGATACGATGTGGGCGAGTGATTACATTATCGATATTGGGCCGGGAGCGGGAGCGCAAGGAGGGCGGTTGGTGGCGTGCGGAACGCCCGTAGAGGTGGCGGCGAACCCGGATTCGATAACGGGGCGGTATTTGTCGGGGGCGGAGACGATACCGGTGCCGAAAAAGCGACGGAAAGTGCGGAAAGGACATGAGTTAATAGTGCGGGGAGCGCGAGAAAATAATCTCAAGAATATCGATGTGGCGTTTCCGCTGGGGGTGATGACGGTGGTGTCGGGGGTGTCTGGTTCCGGGAAATCGACGCTAGTGAATTCGATTTTGGCGAATGAACTGTTGGCGCGGCTTCACCGAGCGCAGACGGTGGCGGGGTTGCATGATAAAATTGAGGGCATCGAGAAACTGAACAAGGTAATTGTGATTGACCAGTCGCCGATTGGGCGGACGCCGCGGTCGAACCCGGCGACGTACACTGGAGTGTTTAACGCGATACGGGAACTGTTTGCATCACAACCGGAGGCGGAAGTGCGGGGGTATAAGGCAGGGAGGTTTTCGTTTAATGTGAAAGGTGGGCGGTGTGAGCATTGTCAGGGGGATGGGGTGAACAAAATTGAAATGCATTTTTTGCCGGATGTGTATGTGACGTGCCCGGCGTGTCATGGGCGGCGGTATAATGCCGAGGCGCTAGAAGTGAAATATAAAGGGAAGGATATTTCGCAGGTGCTAGATATGACGATTGATGAGGCGGTGGAGTTTTTTGCTAACGTGCCGACGATTGTGGGCAAATTGCGGACCATACAAGAGGTGGGGTTGGGGTATATTCGGCTGGGGCAACCGGCGACGACGTTTTCGGGGGGTGAGGCGCAGAGGATTAAACTGGCGACGGAGTTGTCGCGGCGGTCGACGGGGAAAACGTTGTATATCTTGGACGAGCCGACGACGGGGTTGCATACGGATGATGTGAAGCGGCTGCTTGCGATTTTGAACCGGCTGGTGGACGGGGGAAACTCGATGGTGATTATTGAACATAATTTGCACGTGATTAAGAGTGCGGACTGGGTGATTGATATGGGGCCGGAGGGGGGACTCAAAGGTGGTGAGGTGTGCGCTTGTGGGACGCCGGAGGATTTGGCGCGGAAGGCGAATACGCCGACTGGAAAGTACTTGAAGAGCTACTTAAGTTTTTGATGTAAGTGCGGACAAGATGCAAGCTGGATTAGAGGGAAAAGCTTGACTTTTATGGCTTTTTGTGGTATTATTATAAGTGATGAGTGGTTTGGGGCATTTGATGTGGTGCTCTTAGACTAGGACTTTAAAAAGGAGGTTGGAAATGAGAAGAAAATTAGGATTAATTTGTGGCGTAATAGTAGCGAGTTTGATTGTGGTGATGTCAATTAGTTGTGAAACGGTAGGAGTGGCGGTTGATCTAGCAGAGTCAGAACCTGAGGTACAGACAGATCCGCTGGCGGCGGTATTGGTTGATGAAAGTTTTGCTAGATGTGGCGGAATGTATGTGCGAAAGAAGAACGGGAAGTTGTATGCGGTGCAGAATATTCCCCGTGCAACGTGGGAAAAGTATGATATAGGTAGGCCGATATCGCCGAAGGATAATAGTAAGGGGTGGACTAATCTATATGAGTGGGGGAACATAGATCAGGCGGTTTTATCGGATGGTGATGTACCGCTGGTAGAAATTGAAGCTGGCGATGAGCTGCGAGGATATAGAACCGATAGTTCCGTGGCGTTTATGAAAATCGCCTACGTTGGTAATACCGTGCGATTTGTGGAAGATTCTACGAGCTATCTTTTTCGAGATGGAACGTGGAATCGCTATCAATCGGATGGGCTGCAAATCTTTAAAAACGAGCTTCAAGAGTTTGAAGTTTGCGATACGCTTGGAAACATAGCGGATGATTATCGAAAACTGGATGCTGGGAAAGAATACCTAGTCTCTTGGTTTGAAAGAACTGAGTATAACGAGGTGTTGATGAAGGCTGATGCGAAGTTTTATGTTACGGAGCCAGAGGCGACGGGTATAAAAGTTGAAGCTGAGCTGGACAAGGCTGGGTATGGCGTGTTTGATACCTCGGCGCTAGCACCGGGGATCTACCGAGTATTTACGCAAACAGATGTGTATAGCAGAGCTATAGCGGTGTTTGCCGTAAAGTAACAACCTTCTGGCGCCCCCTTTTGGGGGCGCGTTTTTTGTGGTAAAATATAGGGGTATGAGGAAGAAGAAGCGCGAAAAGAATGAGAAAATGGCGGTGGGGCGGGTAATGCATTATTTTTGGCGGGCGCTTTGGCGGTATAAGTGGCGGACTTTGGTGTTGCTGGTGCTAATACCGGTGAATATATTTATATCAAACATCGTGTGGCCGCGAGGGACGAGTGAGATTGTGGGAAAATTGTCGAGCGGGGATTTTGAAATTGCGAATTATGTGGGGATACTAATGTGGACGCTGGTGCCGGTGGTGTTTAATAACGTAGTGCTAGTGAGGATACTGGATTTTCTTGATTGGTCACTAGATGCACTGTCGGGAGAGTACTTGTCACAACTTGCATTCAATGCGGTGATTAATCAGTCGATGACGTTTCATGCGAACCATTTTTCGGGGTCACTGACGAGTGCGGCGAATAAACTGCCGAATGCGTTTATTGCGCTGAAGTCGAGTTTTGTATGGAGTATTTATCCGCTGATTTTGATGGTGATATATTCGCTGGTGGCGGCGTTTTTGGTGAGTCCGCCATTTGCTTTAATATTAGTGGCGTTTGTAGTGGTGTATGCGGTGGTGGCAGTGGTGATGTATTATAAAACACGAAAATATGAGGAGGCGCTGGCGGAGGCGGAAAATAAGCAGACGGGGCAACTGGCAGATGCGGTGACGAATATGATGAGCGTGAAGTCGTATGCGCGGGAAAGTGACGAGCGGGCGAGGTTTGCGCGGGCGACGACGGGGGTGCGGAAGGCGACTTATGGGGCGGCGAAGGCGTCTTTCTTACGGAACTTGCCGCTGAATGCGGTGGGGATGGTGACGGCGGTGGCGGTTTTGGTGCTGGTGATTATGAGTCACGATTTGTTTGGGCTCTCGATTGCGAATATGGTGTTTATGTATTCTTTGGCGAATTCGCTTTTGTCTAATGTGTGGCAGCTAAACCATATTCTCCGGACGGTGAACCGGGCGCTAGGGGACGCGAAGGAGATGGTGGAGATACTGGATATGCCGTATATTGTGGATGATAAAACGGATAAACCATTAGTAGTATCACAGGCGGGGATTGAATTTTCACATGTATCGTTTACACATGAGGAGCAGAAGGATAAATTGTTTGCGGATTTTTGTTTGACGGTGGAGCCGGGGACGAGCGTGGGGTTGGTGGGGGTGAGTGGGTCGGGGAAGTCGACTTTGACGAAGTTGTTACTGCGATTTGCCGATGTGAAGCGTGGGGCGATTTATGTGGACGGGCAGGATATACGGGATGTGACGCAGAGGTCGCTTAGGGAGGCGATCGCGTATGTGCCGCAGGAGGCGTCGCTGTTTCACCGGAGCGTGTACGAGAATATTGCGTATGGGCGGCCGGGGGCGTCGCGGGAGGAGGTGCTTGCGGCGGCGCGGCTGGCGCATGCGGATGAGTTTATTGCTGGTTTGCCAGAGGGGTATGAGACGATGGTGGGAGAAAGAGGCGTGAAGCTGTCGGGTGGGCAGAGGCAGAGAATTGCGATAGCGCGGGCTTTGCTCAAGGATGCGCCGATTTTGGTGTTGGATGAGGCGACGAGCGCGCTTGATTCGGAGAGCGAGGCGGCGATACAGGCGGCGCTTGCGAACTTGATGCAGGGGCGGACGGCGATAGTGGTGGCGCATAGGCTGTCGACGATTGCGGGGCTGGACAAGATTGTGGTGCTGGACGATGGGGCAATCGTGGAGGAGGGGACACATAAGGAGTTGCTCAAGAGGGGCGGGAAGTATGCGGAGCTATGGAAGCGGCAGAGCGGGCAGTTTATTGGGGCGGAGAGGGCTTAAAGAGACTAGCGTTCTCTCCGGTGGAGTTGGCGTGGAGGGGCGGGGTTGCGCTACTTAAGCACACAGCGGACGGAGTAGCCGCAGTTGCGAATGTCGTCGCGATCCTGCGGACTGACACTCGAATCATCGACGCGGAGGTAGAACATATTGGTACTACTGCTCCTCGTAGCCGACCAGAAGTAGCCGTAGTACCTCTGATTGCTCGCGGAGCTATTGGTGAAGACGCCGGAGAGAGGCGTACGCAAGGCAGTTTGGAAGTTTTGGTAGTTACTGCTATATGCTGTGTAAAGTGCTTGGTATTCGCCACTTCCACCACCAGTTGGCATTCTCCAGCCTTTCGGACAGATGTCTCTATCCGCCGAAGCATTACTAGAGTTGGAGCTAGAGCAGATGCCGCCCGCCGTGGCTGCACAATAGTTGTAGTATACGCCTATCTTTGCGGTGTCGTTATCATTAAAGGACGAGGAAGTGATGTTGCTAGAATATGTCGCATTCGTAGCCTTGGAGGCCGTGTTGATTTGGGCGGCAGTATAGCTATTGAACCCGCTGCTAATTGAGGCTGGTAGGGTATAGGTGGATGCGGTGATGTTGGTGTCCGTTTTGCGTAAGGTCATGGAAGACGTGCTGCCTAGGCGGAGGTTGTCTAGGAGCCAGACTTTGCCGTCGGCAAGTTTGGCGATGTTGTAGCCTTCGTTGTCGCGAGAGTCGGTGACGTAGTAGGCTTTTTCTGGCTCCATTTTGTTGATAAGGTTGGTTTTGTCGGTGGAGCTGAGATTGCCGAAGTCTTGGAGGTAGGCGGTGCCACTTTCGAGGGCGGTGAGAGGGTCTTTTTCGAAGTCAGATTTTTTCACGCAGCGGACATAGTACCCGTAGCTTCTATAGCCGGTGTCGGTGTTGCTGTTGAGGCTGGCGCTCAGGCTACCATTGACGTAGTACAGGAAGAAACGACGGTTAATATCGTAAGTCTTAGTCGACCACCAGTACCCGATCGTAGACGCGCTTTTGCGGGAGCCGCCGTCGTAGTACCCGCCATAAACTGGACTAAAGGCGTCTTTGTAGGAAGTTATACTGCCAATCGAACCAGTTCCAGAATATGGTGGGAGTTTCCAGCCTTTGGGACAGATATCCCGAGTAGCATCTGTCTCGTTGGGATTACCTGTGATAGTGCCAGCGCTGGCAGCGGCATAGTTATACCAGACAGTGGCATCATTATTATTATCTACGCCTACATGGATACGAGCACTGTTATACGTGTCGCCAGAAGTTAAGTCAGTATAAGATAGAGTTTTATCTGCACTATTAGTGGTGGCGCTTTTGATGGTCATGGAGCCAGAAGCACTACCGGTGTCGCCGACGTAGCGGAGGTTTTGGGTCATCCAGCAGGCGCCGTTAATGTAACGGACGGTGTAGAGTTCGTTGTCGCGGACGTCTTTGACGTTGATGGTGTCGCCAACGTTGGCGGGGTTGCCATTGGTGCCAACATTGACTTGGCAGGCACTGTCGGTTAAGTCTTGCATGTCTACGGCGTTAACTTTCCACATGGCGTAGAGAGTAGCGAGGTTCTGGGTGGTTTGGTTGATGGGGTACTGGTCACCAGGTTGGTAGGTGGTGCCGGTGCAAGGGTTAGTACCATCGGCACCAGTACTGGTGGTGCACCAGCCTTGGAAGGTATAGCCTTCACGGGTTGGGATGGTACTACTGAGCGTAATGTAAGTAAGGTCGGTTTCGTCATCTTCAGCGGATGGGATGTCGCTACTGGTGGAGCTTTCGTCGGCATAGGTGATTTGGTAGTCTATTTTGTTGGCTACGGCAGTAATAATGAAGGTATTAGTATAGTTACCAGCATCTTGAGTATATTGGAGACGTGCAGCTAGATCTATAGTATAGTTATCTACGGTATCAGGGCAAGTGTTACTGCCGTTGCTTTGACCATTAGCGCAATTAGTAATGTTGAGGGTAGTGGCGGTAGTAGTGGGAGATGGAATGTAGTTAGAGTTTGGCTGAGAATTGAGTTTGCTGGGTTTGTAGCCCCATTTGCCGTTGTAGGTGGCGTTATTGAACTGGGCGGAAGTGAGAGAAGAGCCGGTGGGAATAGAAGCAATAGTGGAAGTACCAGTGCCAGAAGTGCCAGTGCCTGTAGCAGTAAGGTCAGTACTGCTACTTGAGTTTTGGATGCTGAGGGTGTAGCCAGTATAGTTAGTAGTAGTGACAGTAAACTTGCCTTGGCCGGTGGTGCTAGTGGTTTCGGTAAAAGTACCATCGCTACTATTTACCGCTAAGTCTAGGACGGGATAATCAGTAGCGGAAATGGTGAGAGTAGTTTCGGAAGCAGTGCCGATGGCTTCAGTATACTGGGTATTATGGGTGAGTGGAGCAATAGTGGCAATAGCAATAAGAATAAGAATAAAAGAAGATAAGACGCCAGCAATACGAATATGACGGCTCTTGGCAATATAGGTACTACTACGCCGCGGGAGAGGTAACGCTACACCAGGCCCGGTGTAACTAGAAATGATTTTAGTTATGAATAAAGGTCTAAAAAGATTTCTTAGACCGCGGCGTAGTACGAAAGTGAAATGATGGCGAGTGGAAGAACTGGAATTAATGGTAGTAGGGTTGCCATCTTTGCTAGCATTAGCGTTATTGTTGATAGTTTGGTTTTGTTGTATGACCTTGTGCATTTGTGCCTCTTGAGTTTACCTCTCTTGTTAATTTGTTATTTCTTCCCCGAGGCCGATGACAAAAATCGGCACCGTAGGTTTTCAACAACCGAGCACTCCGAACCAAAATGATTTGAAGACGCACAGTACCTGACGGTGCCGATTTCTGTCTTCAAATGGGTTCATCTTGATTGGCGCGTAATGTACTCGGTTGTTGAAACTTTTACAATTTGATTGTAGCACGGCTGGAAAGCAAATGCAACGTTGATTTTTTATGTAAAATGTGTTGTAACATGGTGATTTGGGGTGAAAGTGGTGAGGATTCGTTGGAAATATGCAGAGAAGTGCTTGGGGATGTGATATAATGGGGGAAAGGAGTTATTTTTATGGCAACAAACATTACTAAAATATTCTTGGTTTTGAACTCGGGGTCGTCGAGTGAGAAGTTTTCGTTGTATGAGGGGGAGGATGAGGTGTGCTCGCTGTATTTTGAGGGAGTAGAGATTGAGGGGAAGAAGAAGTTTATTTGCACGGTGACGAAAGAGGACGGGACGGAGTACGAGGTGGATAAGAAGTGGGATACGCTGGATGATGCGTTTGTGGAGGCGAAGGCGATTTTTGAGAAGGAGGGGTACATCAACGAGGCGCATCCGCTGGATGGGATATTGGTGCGGACGCCAGCGGCGGGGACGTATTTTTCGCAACATCATATTGTGGACGACGAGACGTTTCGTGAACTTGAGAAGGCGAAGCTGACGTATCCTTTGCACGTGCCGGGGGCGATACGGGGGGTGAAGAATGCGATTGCGGCTTTCCCGGGGGTGCCGGTGATGACGATGAGCGATTCGGAGTTTTTGACGGCGGAGTCGCGGCGGGATGCTGATTATGCTTTGCCTGAGGCGGTGGTGGAGGAGTTTGACCTGGGGCGGTGGGGCGCACATGGGTCGTCGTATGGGTACGTGATGGGACGCGTGAAAGAGTTGGGGCTAATTGAGAAGAAGATGATTGTGTGTCATCTCGGGTCGGGGTGCTCGGTGACTGGGTTTATCGACGGGGAGCCGGCCTACACTTCGATGGGCGAGACGCCGCTCGAAGGGCTGATGTCGTCGACGAGGACGGGGTCGATTGATCCGACGGTGGGAGCGCTGCTGGGTGAGAAGTTGGGGGCGGCTGAGGCGATTAAAGTGCTGAACAAAGAATCAGGGCTTATGGCGCTGGCGGGGTCGAGTGATATGCGGGAGATTATTGCGGGGGCGGAAGAGGGGCGAGCCGAGGCGGTGGCGGCGTATAATATGTTTGTCGATGGAGTGGCGGGGAAAATCGGCGAGTTTGCGGCGAAGATGGGCGGGGTGGATGCGATTGTGTTTACCGCGACGATTGGCGAGCGGTCGATACCGGTGCGGTCGGCGGTGATGGCGCATCTGGAGTTTATGGGCTTTAAGATTCGGAGTGAGGCGGCGATGGATAAGGGGGCGGGGTATACGAATATTGCCGAGGAAGGGTCGAAGCCGGTGTATATTATACCGACTAATGAGGCGGCGTATATGATTAAGAAAGCTGCTGAACTGATTGATGGCGTGGCGTAATGATCAGGTGTTGGAGGGGGAGACAGAGGAGATCTTGAGAGTAGCTCGGGAGTGTTTGACACTCCCGGATGGGGGAGATTTTGTGGAGATGGGGTGCTATAGAGGCGATACGTCTTTGCTTTTGGCGGAGGTTGTCCAGCATGGCGCGAGGTTGTGGTTGTACGATTCGTTTGAGGGGTTGCCGGAGAAGACGGAGGCTGATGTGTCGGTACTAGGGGAAGAGTTTCGGGGCGGGGCGCTCTTGGTGGCGAAAAGAGAGGTGAAGGAGAGGTTTCTCCGGGCGGGGCTAGCGGTGCCGGTGATACGGAAGGCGTGGTTTTCTGACTTGACGGTGGCGGATATGCCGGAGGCGATTGCGTTTGCGTTTTTGGACGGGGATTTTTATGAGTCGATACGGGATTGTTTGCGTTTGGTGGAGGGGTTGATGGTGGAGGGTGGGGTGATTTTGGTGCATGACTATGGGAATGTGGCGCTACCGGGGGTGGCTAAAGCGGTGGATGAGTGGCTGAGAGGCAGGACTGGGGCGAGGACGCGGAGGTTTGAGAGTTTGGTGGAAATTACGGTGGGGAAGAGGGGTGATAACAGGGGCGATGGTGAGGTCGAGGGGGATTAGCATAAATAATTAGCACTCGGGGGTTGCAAGTGCTAATTTTTGTGCTATAATAGAGTAAAGGGCGTGGTGTCGGAATAAACGACCGCGCTGGAATAAGAAAGGAGTAATAATGGCATTAAAACCGCTTAAAGATAGAATCGTGGCTGTAGTGGAGAAGCCACAAGAGAAAACCGCATCGGGGATTTTGCTGGGGGAGGCGAAAGAGAAACCGGCGTATGCGGTGGTGGAATCGGTGGGGACGGACGTCAAAGATGTAAAAAAGGGCGACAAAATCGTTTATAAAGAGTATTCCACGACTAATATAAAGTTGGATGACACTGAGTACATTATTTTGAAAGAAGAGGACGTCTTGGCGACTTTATAGAGAGCGGGTTGTGGAAAACCTGCGGAAAAGTCGGTGGAAAAGTGGGGGATAAAATGTGTAAAAGGCGGGGGCGTACAGAGAATGCGTGGGGGATAAGAATTAAATAAGGAGAAAATATGGCAAAGAAAATTTATTATGAAGCAGAGGCACGGGAAAAAGTGCTGTCGGGGG
>CAYNBW010000002.1:0-27793 GCA_964396015.1 uncultured Candidatus Saccharibacteria bacterium
GGCGGTGAGGGAGGTCTTGACTGGCGCGGATACAGAGCTAACGCAGCGGACATAGTACCCGAGGTAGCGATTGTAGTTGCGGGTATTTAGACTACCACTGTCGTAGCCCAGGTTGTAACGATTGGTATTATTGCTAGCTGTAGCCGACCACCAGTACCCGCGCGTAGACGCGCTGGTGAGGGAGCCATTGTAGTAGTACCCGCCATAAACTGGGCTAAAGGCGTTTTTGTAAGAAGTTATGTTACTAAATTGCAAATTAGTCGGCAATTTCCAGCCTTTTGGGCAGATATCCTGAGTAGCATCTGTCGAGTTGGACGAACCTGTGATAGTGCCAGCGCTGGCAGCAGCATAGTTATACCAGACAGTGGCATCATTATTATTATCTACGCCTACATGGATACGAGCACTGTCATACGTGTTGCCAGAAGTTAAGTCATCGTAAGATAGAGTTTTATCTGTACTGACATTGGTGGTTGCGGATTTGATGGTCATGGAGCCAGAAGTACTGCCAGCATCACCAACATAGCGGAGGTTTTGGGTCATCCAGTAGGCACCGTTGATTTTGGTGATTTGATAGGTATTACCATCACGAACATCTTGAAGAGTAGTGGAATCACCCTCGTTTGGCATGGCAGCGGCAAGAGATTCGGCAGTGGCGTCCTGCATGGTGGGCATGGTGGCAGGACCATCCGGAAGATCCTCAGCGGCAGAGCTGACACAACGAATGTAGGCCCCTTCATAGTTATACCTAGCACTGGCACCCATTTTATCGTTGCCATAATATAGGGTTCCATGCATATTGTAAGCACTATAGTTAGCTGACCACCAGTACCCAAGTGCAGACGCTTCTCTAATAGAACCATTAACGTAGTATCCACCGTAAACAGGATTAAAAACATCTTTATATGAAGTTACGCTTCCGATTTGACCAGAAGAAGAGCCCCAAGCCGGAAGATGCCAGTTCTTGGGGCAGAGGTCGTAGACTGCCGTTATTGAACTGTTTAGAGTATTAACGGTGCCGGCACTGGCTGCGGCATAGTTGTACCAGACAGTAGCATCATTATTGTTGTCTACGCCCACATGGATACGAGCTTCATCATAGCTATTACCAGAAGTAAGGTCAGTGTAGAATAAAGTTTTATCAGTATCAATATTAGTGGTGGCAGATTTAATAGTCATGAAACCCGATGGACTACCGGTATCGCCAACATAGCGGAGGTTTTGGGTCATCCAGCAGGCTCCGTTAATATAGCGAACCGTGTAGGCTTTTTCGTCGCGTTTGTCATAAACAGTGAGGCTGGAGTTGGAGGCCTTCTGTTCACAAGCAGAGCTAGTGAGATCTTGCATGTAGATTTTGGTACTGTCGGCAGAAGTGTTAGCAATAACAACGCTAATACCCCCTATAAGCGCGATGAATACTGGTAAAATAATTTTAAGTTGCTGCTTAACCTTGAGCCAGTAATACTGCATCAAATAGCTCCTCCATGTTTATATATGACCTTAATCGTAGTTTTATTATACTCTTAGTTTTACGTTTTTGTCAATGGTGATACCCATGCTCACTACACCATGCATAAAGAGCTTGTCTCAGTATCGGATGACACTGGTGAGAAAATATTCAAAGGAGAAAACATTAGTTTTTAGTTAATACGGCAAAAGATTTCAAGACGCCTGCTTTTTTGATGAACAAAAATTTGTTGTTATTGCCCCATCGATTGCAATGGACCATGAAATAACACTCAATGGCTTATTGAGTTAAAAATAATAGCGAAGATAAAAAAATGGGGGCGCATTGCGCCCCCATAGATAGGGTAGCAGTTGTTTATTTTACCAGCCACTTGCCAGTATAGTTTTTGGAAGTGTCTGATATAACAATGTACCCGTCAACTAGCTGATACTCTTTCTTGGGCACACTGTACTTTTTGTACTTGATGTTGCCCTTTTTGTCAAGGGTGGGTACCACGTACTTTACAGACTTGACATTGCCCTTTTTATCAAAGAGTACCTCGGTGTTTTTCTCACTGAGTTCACTCTTTAGAATCGTAAAGGTCTGCGGTAATGCCGCAAACGCTTTTTTCAGGGTTTTGTCGGTAGTTTTTAGAGCCTTAATTGTGAACTGTCCGATGCCGGCCTTTTTGTTGGCTTTGTAGGAAACGGAGCCGAGCTCATAGTGGGTGCCAGTGACATGGTTCACTACAGCAACTCTGAGGTCGGCAGCTTTAATGGCATTGCCGGTGTACTCGATGTAGCGTTTGTAAGCCATGGTGAGATCACCTACGGTAATTTGGGCTGTGGGCATCGTGTCGCCCGGTGCTGGGTTGGCGTCGAAGCCGTCTAGCCAGCCAAAGGCTATCTGATTTTGGAAAGCACCAGAATTTGCGATGACATAGTAGCGACCGTCGCAGATGGTGCTAGCAACTACGCCCGATATTGATGGGCTAAACAATTTTCCTAGCTTTGTAAAGCTAAAGCTGTCATCTTCTCCTAAATTGAGGATGAAACTATCATCGGTGATATCCTCATAAAAGGATCTTTTAATGACGGGTCCCGTAATGACGACGCCATCGTTATAGCTTGCGGCGGTAGCGGCCGGAATGGTCGTGCCGGTGGTTGGTGTAGCTCTGCTGGAAATGATAGTACCTTGATAAGAACCGTTTGATTGGCGGTCGATCTTTTCCAGTGAATAAGAGTTTACACCGTAAATTGCATAGAGCTTGCTTTGATAAATGAAACAACTAGCCTTGGCGCGAGGTGCGTCTAATTGACCAGCCTGTATGATAGTGCCGAGCTCTGGCGAAAGCTCATAAATGCTCTTAAGCGTACCCTGTGTATCTACGCCACCAATGACAAGAAGTTCGCCATTGTAGTTTATGATGGTAGCGCTCGAACGGGGGATTCTATCTTCGACAGCTTCTTTAGTAAGCTTGATTTGTTTAACTTCGTTGCTATAGGGCTCATAAGTCATGAGCTCATAAGTAGTGTCTCGATAGATCTCATTGATAGTGAGCATTGCTATGGTGCCATCATAAGCGGTAATATCGCTGCAGACGGTGTGCGTAGCATCCGTGAAAAGCTTTCGTAATTGGTTAATGTGCGGATCATACTCAAAAAGGCTGAGCCCGCCTTCAGTCGCAAAAGCAGAAATGTAAACTTTGCCATGAAGAGTGGTCATGCCCATAATATTGGACCCCTCAAGCATCGTTGAAGGATCAAGCATGATAAAATCTCCAGGGCGTCTGATTAAAGGATCGCCAATTACAAGATGGCGATGTCCTTCCATGAGTGGCTCTGAGGCTTGAGTGACTTCAATATTGTACTCTTTGGTTGCATAATCGTTGCCCATATTGATGATAATGGCCGTGTCTGACCATTTTTCAATAGGCATGGGAACGTTGTCGACTTTGAGAGTACCAACATCGTCGCCAAAAAAGTAACCATTAATAGTAACGAGATCCGAATTGATTGGGTCTACTGTTGTGGAAAAGATTACTGGGGCAATGTGCCCTTTTAAGGCGTATTGCAAATTAGCAATACCACCGGAAACACATTTATTTTTTTGGTTGTCGATGCGAGTGACGCCGCCAATGATGCGAGCAGCGATTTTTTTAGCGCTTTCTTCGGGAAATTCACTAATGAGTATTGCAGCTTCACCAGAAATAACTGGACAAGCCATGGAAGTACCGCTCATTTCCTGATAGGCATAACCGTCATTGGTTAGCATGATGTTGTCAATCAGAAAAGTGTCACCGTAAGAGGCGAATGGCATTCGTGAGTCTGTGGCCATGAATGTAAATTCAAAGCTTAAGTTACTGTAGTCAGTGTCTTCGGGCAATTTAATTGAACAATTTTTCCACGATTCTGCAGAGAGTATACTCGTGGTAATTTCATTCCAACCATTTGCAGTGTTTTTAATTTTGCATCGTATTATGCCATTACGTGGTTGATTTTGGCTGTTTTCGATGCAGAACATGAATGTAAGGTACTGCGGATGGTATCCTAGAGGATCCGTGACGCTAGTATTGACTACTGGAACAAGGTTTCCGTGGATAAACCCTGCTTTAGTATCAAGATGGATAGCGAGAGCATTTCCAGAGTATCCATGATCGGACAAAAAAACATCTACGCTATCGTATGGCGTGGTCCAATAAGTGAACCCGCTAGGTTTATTGGAGTCAAAGTTGTTTGATACGATATCCCATGAATATCTGGCATCTGCTTTTCTAAACTGCCTGGGTATAGTGGAGAGAATATCAACTCCTGGAGCGGCGATATCTGTGTAGTTTTCGCCGTAGTTGCTGAAGCTGGCATAATCTCCATTTTTGTCGGTAGCGTTAACTACGACAACGCTTGGGATATTTCTTAGGGTAGACGTCTTTGTAGGAACATCGTCAATATCTTGCGAATCGTTGCCAGATGCAAACGTAATGAGCACGTTTTTATCGGCTATGGTCTTGAAAGCTATGGCTAGTGCGGTGCCCTCATATACTCCGCCCCAGGAGTTACTGATGACTTTAATATTAACACCAGCCTCTATGGCGAGATTGATATAGTTTAATGCATCAATCGCCGTGGCACTAGTGAGGGTACCGGTGCTAAGTATGGCTTTGATGGCCATGATTTTAGCACCGTTCGCAATACCAGATACACCCTTGTCGTTCCATTCGGCGGCAATGATGCCGGCACAGTGAGTGCCATGGCCGTTGTCGTCTAAAGGAACGTTAGTGGTAAAGTTGGCTTCAGCACCAAGTTTGGCAACGGAATTGTATCCGTATTCGCCACCACCGTAGTTGACGAGGGAGGGGTAATTTTCTCCTTCGTTCCACATGACATTTTTCAGATCTTCGTGGTAATAATCAATCCCGCTATCAATAACTGCAACAATGACATTTTCATCACTGTTTTTAATGTTGGGTTGATTCCAGTTTGGTACATTGATACCATTAATGGTATCTGAAGCCATATACTGGTGACTAGTGAAGTCTGGAGTGTTGTAGGTGTGGCTGGCGGTGCTGCCTTGAGCCGCAACTTCAGAAGATACTTCCTCTAGGGTCTCCTCCATGGTTTCCTCGGTGTAAATAGGGGCTTCGCTACAAATATGATAAATATAATTTGGCTCTACCGATACTATACCGGGTTGCCCTGAGAGTGCCTCAATTAGCTCTTTTGTATTGAGGGCTGAAGACCGGACCAAATCGACGCGAGTCTTTGTGGAGTCCTCGGTAGGAACTGGTAAATCGTTTCCGGATTTTAGAGCTGAAACGGCTGAGGGGATGTTCGTGTCATCGGGCGCTGATTCGAATAGAGTTTGCATCTCGAAAAGTACAGAATCGTTGAATGCGTTGCCGAGGGCATTACTGAGGATGGTCTGGTTAGTGCTTTCGCTGACAACAATGACTTCGCCGGGGACAGATTCTGGAGTAGAATTAGCCTCCTCGATTTCGGAATTGGTTTCTTCTGCTGACTCTGTTGTTGTAGCGAAGCTTGTAATTGGTAAATTAGCTGCAACGAGTGCAACAATGAGCAAGATAGAGAAAAACCTGGTTACCTTTTTGCTGAAAATCCTGAATTTCATAAATGACCTCCTTTTTTCTCAACTAGATTGTTAATTGTGCTAGAGGAACTCAAAAAAATGAGTCCCTTATGCTTATATTGTAGCATACTCTACACAAGAAGTCAATGTGAGCTGATTCACAAAATAAACCCCTATTGAGGGGTTTATTTTAGCTATTTGAGACAATTCTTAATCCTGCTGGTTCCCTTGCGGCGCTTGAGGTAGTAAGCTACACCTAGAATGGCAGGTAGGATGATGACTCCAGCGACGGCTCCAGCTGCGGCGCCGGTGAATCTACCGGTGTCTGGGACGGCGGAGCTGCCTTCTTCATTTTCACGATCTGGGGTAATTTCCCTCCCTTCGTTGACGTCAATGGGGGTTGGGGTATCGCTTCCGGCTACGGCAAAGCTAGTGGTAGAAACTGGGGTATCTTCTAATACGACGGCGAGAATGTTGTTACCTTGAGGTAGGGTATCTAGGTAGGATCGGGACAGCGTAATGATAGTACTACCAGATTCGGAGGTATAATAGCCTTTATCTAGTAGCTGATTGTTAACATAGACTTTGCCCACACGTTTGAATTTCTCGTAATTGATATCAAAGCGGAAGGACAGACCGTTTGACTGAGTTTCGGTTGACCCATCTTTGTGGTAAGTTTGGTCGGCACCATCAATGATCGCATTAGTGGTGGGTCTAAAGGTAACTACGATGTTGGGGGCGGTATCGCCAGCAGTGGTGACGATAGTATCCTTCTTGACCTGGTCGGTAACATTCTGACCATCAATAGTAACTGTGCCTACTGCGTAATCCTCGTCTGGTTTGAAGACGACGGTAATTTGTTCGCCTGGAGTAGCTACGCCACTGGTAGTAACACTGCCGTTACCGCCATCTACTGTTACAGCGGGAGCTTTTTCGTCAACACCTTCAATTGGGATGTTGATAGTGACAGAGTTATAGTTGGTGGAATCGTCGTTTTTGATATAAGTAGCGGAGTAGGTATGGGAGCCAGACTGGACAGTAGTGTTGGGGCTAGTCCAAGAGAGACCTGGGGTGGTGAGAGCAACGGTGGAGAGTTTGACGCCAGTGGTGGTTTTGAGATTAGCAGTGAGCTCTGAGACGGTAGTAGGGGAGCTGGCTTTGTTAATGGTAGCTGTGGTAGTGATAGTAGTGGTGTTAGAACCAGAGAAATCATAGTTACTAGCAGCATTACCCTTTAAGGTGAGCTTGATAGTGACAGTTTTATTAGTACCAGCACTAGCGTTAGTGAAGACAGCGCTGTCTATAGTGTAATCTGTATCCTTGGTGAGATTAACTGTGGTGGAACCATTCTTGAAAGTGACTGAAACACTGGCATTAGTATTACCATCGTAAGTTTTGTTGGATGCGGTGGCGGTGGCGGTGAGGGAGACCTTTTGGCCAGTAACTGGAACGCTGATGCTGGAAGCTGTGTAGTTAGTGCTATCACCATTCTTGATGTAGGTAGCAGGATAACTATTAGTGCCAGCAGTAACGGTAGTGTTACTATTGCTCCAAGAGAAGCCTTGAGTATAGCTGCTTTTGACATTGGATAGTTTGGTACCAACAGCAGCAGAAAGATTTTCAGTCATTTCTGGTGGATTACCGGAGCTGGCTTTGTTAATGGTAGCTGTGGTAGTGATAGTAGTGGTGTTAGAACCAGAGAAATCATAGTTACTAGCAGCATTACCCTTTAAGGTGAGCTTGATAGTGACAGTTTTATTAGTACCAGCACTAGCGTTAGTGAAGACAGCGCTGTCTATAGTGTAATCTGTATCCTTGGTGAGATTAACTGTGGTGGAACCATTCTTGAAAGTGACTGAAACACTGGCACTAGTATTACCATCGTAAGTTTTGTTGGATGCGGTGGCGGTGGCGGTGAGGGAGGTCTTGACTGGCGCGGATACAGAGCTAACGCAGCGGACATAGAACCCGGTGTGGCGAGGGTCGTAGTCGCTGGTATTCAGACTACCACCGTTGTAGTACAGGACGTAACGACGGATAGTATTGTTAGCCGTAGCCGACCACCAGAACCCGTACGTAGACGCATAGTCGAGGGAGCCATTGTCGTAGTACCCGCCATAAACTGGACTAAAGGCGTCTTTGTAGGAAGTTATGCTACTAATCGAACCAGTTCCAGAATATGGTGGGAGTTTCCAGCCTTTGGGGCAAATATCCTGAGTAGCATCTGTCGAGTTGGACGAACCTGTGATAGTGCCAGCGCTGGCAGCGGCATAGTTGTACCAGACGGTATCGTTATTGTTATCGTCTTTACCTGCTTTTGCGCAAGGGTAAGTGTAGCTATTAGCAGATTCACAGTGATCAGTGTATGATGAATCGCTTGAGTCTAAGCTATAGTAGGTGAGCGTTTTATCTGTACTGACATTGGTGGTTGCGCTTTTGATGGTCATGGAGCCAGAAGTACTGCCAGCATCACCAACATAGCGGAGGTTTTGGGTCATCCAATAGGCGCCAGCGATTTTGGTGATTTTATAAGTCTTATAATCACGAACATCCCGGAGAACGGTGGAATCACCTTCGTTTGGCATAGCGGCAGAGAGAGATTCTACGGTGGCGTCTTGCATAGATAGAACATTAAACATACAACGAATAGAGAACCCGCGACTGCGAATGTTGGAATCAGCCGGATCGGCATTCGACGCAATGAGACTCAGGTTGTACATGCCGCGATTACTTTCCCGCGTAGAGGACCAATAATCGCCTTCACTGTCTTGATACATCGGAATACTAGGAACGCTATTGCTAAAGTAGCCAGCGAGAGCGAAAGCAGCACCACCGCTATCAATAGGAGCGCGCATCTTGTTTTTGTAGTTACTATACATATATCTGAATTCTCCATCAGTCGGGAGACGCCAGCCAGCTGGGCAAAGATCCGAAGTAGCATTGTTACTATTGCTGTCTGTGCAAATAGTTTGAGCAGATGTGGCACAGTAGTTATAGAGGGTGCCATACAGAGTACCCGAAGTGCTATCAGTACCAGATACGGTAATGTATTCTGGAGCAGTAGAGGTATTTGAGCCGCTAGTCTTCTTCCATTCATTAAACGCCGCCGCCGTTATTGTGGTAGTCAAGTTCGTATTCGCACTAGTCAAATCTTGAGTTAGTGAAACCGCCCCCAAGTTTAAGTTATCTATCATCCATACATTACCATCCGCTAGCTTAGTAATCGTATATTCCTGTCCATCACGTGAATCCTTCAAAGTATAGCCAGAGCCTACCGTCATCTCAGCTGTCATACCAGCTTTCATATCTTGTAAGCATACCGCATCACTAATCGTACTAGCACTCGGATTACAGCTCATTGCGTTAGCATTTTCATTATCGACTCTACTCCGCACTATAATTAACGTTCCAGTAATGCAAAAGATTATTGCTAAACTCAAAATTACGACCATTTTTTTTCTGAAAGCTATAAAATACCGCTCCATACAAATTTAATTCCCTTTTATAAATGACCTTATTGTTTTTATTATAGCACAAGCTTTTTCCATACACAAGCCAGAAAATCAAATCTCCTCACGAATCGTCTTAACGACTTCTTGTTCAAATGCAAGATTTGCTGGTATTTCTTTTGATTTCTCCTGATTATATTTATTACGCAAAAAACGTTCCAGCCTAAGCGCTTATAAGACAGAAATGGTTTGAACTATACGACAATTACAATCCTAGCCCTATCACGATGGTGAAATTGCTGTATTTTTTACAACGTTTTGGCTAATTTAATGAGGGTATGGTATAATGGGATGGATAAATAGAAGGAGGTTTTAGATGTGTACTGCAGTGCGATTCTGCGATGGTAAGGGAGGGATGTATTTTGGGAGGAATTTGGACTGGTCGGAGGGGTATGGACAGAAAGTAGTGATTACGCCGCGAGGGTACGTATATAATTCGGCGTTTCTTGGCACAATGAAGCCGCAGGCGGGGGCGATTATCGGGATGGCGGTGGACTATAATGGGTTGCCGCTGTATTTTGATTGCATGAACGAAGCGGGGCTGGCGATTGCGGGGCTAAACTTCCCTGGCTATGCGGCGTATGAGCCGGCGGCGGTGGACGACAAACAAAATGTGGCGGCGTACGAGTTCCCGTTGTGGGTGACGCTGAATTTCTCTAATGTAGATGAGGTGGAGGCGGCGCTGGCTAACGTGGCGATTGTGGCAAAGCCGGTGAGTGATGCGTTTCCGGTGTCGGAGCTGCATTATATGATTGGTGACGGCAAGCGGTCAATTGTAGTGGAGTACACTGTGCGTGGGATGGAGATTTTCCATAACGACGTAGATGTGCTAACGAACCAACCCGGTTACGGGTGGCACCAAGAGAATCTGCGTAATTATATGGGGGTAGCACCAGAAATGCCAGAAAAGGTAGACTGGAGCAAAGCAGAAATGAAGCCGTTTGGGTCAGGGTCGCTAATGCGCGGGTTACCAGGCGACTGCTATTCCCCGTCACGATTTGTGCGAGTAGCATATCATAATACACACTATCCGACGAAGAGTGGCGAAGATGAAAACGTGTCACGACTATTCCATACTCTCACGAGTGTCGCAATGGTCGACGGAGCGGCAAAGATGGCTGACGGCAAGTGCGAGATTACCGTCTACACCGGTGGATGTTCGGCGACTAATGGTACATATTATTATAACACCTATGAGGACCCGGCAATTAAGACGGTGAAGATGGGTGATTATAATCTCGAGGGTGAGAAGCTGATCGATGTAGCGTAAACATCCAACAAAAATGTGCCATGGGAGGTGGCACATTTGGGATTATTTCTTGTGAATGTCGAGCTGGTTGTAGGGGATGGAAATGCCGCGTTTTTCAAGCGTAGCGACAATGAGACCGAGAGCATCGCGGCGGGCTTGGAGACGATCCAAAGGATCGCAAGTGACGAGGATTTGGTAGTTGAGCGAGGAGCTGGCGATATCGGTGAGACCTTGATAGGTACAGGACTTAACTAGGCTGTCTTTTGAAATCTGTTTGACGATGTCGCCCATGACCGCCTCAGCGTCTTTGATTTTGAGTTCGTAGGGGAGCGGGACGGGGATGTAGGTGTAGCCGAAGTCGACCTCGACCTTATCGATATTACGGTTGGCGATAGAGACGACATTTTGGGTATTGATGTCCTTGATTTTGGTGGTGTGGAGATTGATGGAGATGACCTCGCCGGTGTTGTCACCGAATTTAATGACGTCGCCGATGTCGTAGTAGTCATTGGAGACGATTTGGATGCCGCGGATAATGTCTTTGAGCGCATCTTGGAGAGCAAAACCAACAACAATCGAGACGATACCGACGCCAGCGAGCATAGAAGAGACGTTGATGCCAAAGAGTTGCAAGATGATAAGTATAACGATGGCGCCAAGTGTGGCGATAATAATACTCCTTAGCATACGCAGATAAGTTTTGCGCTTTTTGGCATTGAAGATTCTAGGGGTTTTGACAGCTTTGGACTGTTTTTCAGTACGTTCGACGTTGGTTGTATTATCGCTCATGTTAAAATTATACCATATAGAATAGCACTTCGTTAATAAGTGGCATCTCGCGACCACGCCAGAGGTTCATGACGGAGCCTTGATTATCTAGCGCGATGATACTGGGATACTCGACGATATCATAGGTGCGACAAAACTCGACGTTTTCGTCTGGGTTCATGGTTTCGATTTCGTGACCGGTCTGACGACGGAAGTTCTCAATCCAGTCGGTGACGGTACGGGTGTAATCTTCGTTGTCGCGGTAAATGCAGATGACACGCATTAGTTATTCCCTTTCTCGGCGGTGACTGGCGAGCTGGTTCTTTTTTGCTCGCGGAGGATATTTTCGAAATCCTCTAGGGTCTTGAACTCGCGGAAAACACTGGCAAAACGGACATAGGCAACTTCGTTGACCTCGGCGAGGACGGTAAGGACGGCTTCGCCGACTTGCTTGCTGGTGACTTCGTCGGTACCGTAAGCGTAGAGGATGTCGCGGGCGCGATTAACCACGTCCTCGATCTCGAGCTCGGAGTTAAAGAACTTGCCGACGCTGCGACGGACAGCGAGGAGGAGTTTGTCGCGGTCAAAAATCTCTTTGTTGCCGCTGCGCTTCTGTACGGTAAGGGGCGGAAGTTCAACTCGTTCGTAAGTGGTGAAGCGGTGTCCGTCGGGGGACTCGCGACGGCGGCGAATCATGGTGCCGTCGACGGTTTCGCGAGATTCTAGGACTTTGCTGTCACCGATACGGAATTGAAATTTCTGCTCCATATCTCTAATGCTCCTTTAGTCTTTCTTTTTCTTGCGGAAACGCTCACGAAGTGAAGGCGGGACGTCCATCTCTTCGTCGCTCGTGGCGGACGTTGGCTCGGGGGCCGGCTCGCTCTTGATGGAATCCCACATATTGGCGCGAGGCTCGGTAGCAAAATCTTTGACTTCGGTGACAGGCTTTTCGTCACGGACTGGCTCGGGCTCCGGAACGGCGATGGGCTCGTTATAATAGTCGGAGTCGAAACCGGTAGCAACAACGGTGACGATGATCTCGTCTTCGAGCTCTGGGCGGATGGAGGCACCAAAGATGATGTTGGCATCGGGCGAAACTGCGCCAGTGATAACCTCGGCGGCCTCTTGAATCTCGGACATGGACATATCGTAGCCACCAGCAACGCTGAAGAGCACACCCTTGGCGCCCTCGATCTTGACCTCAATGAGAGGCGACTCGACGGCCTGTTGGGCAGCAAGAACAGCACGATTTTCGCCAGAAGCGGTGCCGATGCCCATGAGGGCGGAGCCGGCATTTTTCATGATGGACTTAACGTCGGCGAAATCGAGGTTGATGAGCGAATGCTCGGTGATAAGTTCGGAGATGCCCTGGACACCTTGGCGCAAGACGTCGTCGGCAATTTTGAAAGTCTCAAGCAGTGGAGTGCGAGGATCGATGGTCTGGAGGAGACGGTCGTTTGGAATGGTAATAAGGGCGTCAACCTGGCGAGCGAGCTTGTCGATGGCGAGGTCGGCGTTGGCACGGCGACGAGCGCCCTCGAAAGTGAAAGGCTTGGTCGCGACACCGACGGTCAAAATATCCTTTTTGCGGGACTCCTCGGCGACGATAGGACCAGCACCGGAACCGGTACCGCCACCTGCACCGAGCGTAATAAAGACCATGTCGGCACCGTCGAGAGCCTTGCCGATAGCCTCGCGGGCCTCCTCGGCGGCCTCGCGGCCCTTTTCCGGGTCGCCACCGGCACCAAGACCCTTGCCGATGTGGACTTTGACGTCGGCCGTGGAATGTTGCAGGGCCTGCGCATCTGTATTAACTGCTACAAATTCTACGCCAGAAAGACCTACCTCTTTCATGCGTTCTACGGCGGAGCCACCGGCACCACCAACGCCCACTACCTTAATGCTTGCTTTGCTTTCTACCTCTGTCGGTTTAACTTCTGGCATAATATTTCCTCGCTTTATATAGTACTACTATAGCGCAGTTTGATAAAAATATCAAGAGGGTTATTGTGTTTTTGTGAAAAGTATAATATAATTACGGTAATGGCAAGTTGCCTAGTACTTGCCGGTTGATGTGCTAGTTGACTATCGCCCGAGGGTGATAGTCAACTTTGTTTTCCAGAGTCTAATTACAATCTGGAACTTGAGAGTTTTCTTCTTAAGTTTCTTTCTCATAACTGCTTCCTTCCCTATTTTTACTTTCGTGCAAAACAGGGGGCTTTTCGACCCAACGACAACTAGGATAGTTCATAAAGCCCCCTCGCAGTTACGGGACTACAAGGTTTTTATCTCACCCAGCCCACCATAAGGCTCTATGACAGAAAATTAAATTGCACCAACCGCCTGTAATAGTAGCATAAACTTGACAAGAATGCAACCCCCTACTTTAGTATAATTTAGCATAAAATTTTTGACCCCTGTAGAAAAGAATTAATTATCAAGACATTAGAATTTGGAGAAAAGGTTTTTGATGAGGGAGAGGGGGTTGCGGGAAGGCTTGGCGGAAGAGGATTTGGCGGGTTTTTTGAGTTTGAGTTTTTTCTTGGAGCTGGAAGAGGAGACGGGGGCGCTTTTGGCGGCGATGAGGGCGAGGCCGACAGCGGTGGCGTATTCGGGGCGCTCGATGGCATCAGAAACGCCGCCGAGGCCTTGAGGGACGCCGATTTTGACGGCGGCCTCGAGAGCGTGCTTGGCAAAGAGGTCGATGTCGCGCATACGGGCGCCGCCGCCAGTCAAGACGATGCCCTCAGGGAGACGCTGGTCGTATTTGGCGCTCTTAAGTTTTTTGCGAACTTCGCTGAAAATCTCGTCGAGGCGGGCTTTTACGACTTCGTCGACTTCTTTGCGGTCAAAATTGCGCTCGGACTTCCCTTCCCGGCCGATTTTAATGACGGGGGATTTTTCGGTGGTGAAGTCGCCGGTGACAAAACGGGTTTTGATTTCCTCGGCCATGTCGGGGTCGATAGCGAGGACGATGGCAAGGTCGTTGGTGACGTTGTTGGAGCCAGCGGGGATGACGCCGACGTATTGGAGGTCACCCTCCTCGTAAACAGCGACGCTAGTAGTGGCGGCGCCAAGGTCAATGACGGCGACGCCGTTTTCCTTTTGGCGGTCGGTGAGGACGGCTTCGGCAGCGGCAACGACGCCGGGAATGAGACGGTCGGCATGAACTTCGACATCGGAGGTGGCCTTTTTCAAGTTTTCACAGTTGGGAGTGAGGGCGGAAATGACGTTGGCCCACATCTCGAGACGAGAACCGGACATACCGATGGGATCTTTGATACCGCTCTGGCCATCTAGGGCGTACTGCAAAGGGATGACGTCGAGAATGTCGCGATTTTGCAGGACGCGGCTGGTGACAGCGATACTTTCGATGCGGTCGAGGTCGGCGTCAACGATTTCGTGCTCGGTGGGGCCGACGGCGATCATGCCTTCGACCTTGGTGGAGAGGATTTGCGAACCACCGACAGAAACGTAGGCGTTGTGGACTTCGTAGCCACTCATACGCTCGACCTCTATCAACATATTATCGATGGCGCCGCCAGGGCCGGCGAGATTGGCCGGGACGCCTTTGCGCATACCGGCGGATTTACCCTCGTTGTAGCCACGCACGGAGACTTCGCCCTTGGCGTTAATCGTGGCGACGACGGCGCGGACATTCTCCGTACCGATGTCAAGCCCTGTAACAAAACGACTGTCACTATCCATATTATTATAATACCACACTTAATCCGGTAATGTCAAAACTTCGTAGCCATTTTCGGTGACGAGGACGGTGTGTTCGCAGTGACAAGCGGTGGAGCCGTCTTTCATCTTGACGGTCCAGTTGTCGGATTTGTCGGTGTAGTTCCCTGGCTTGCCGAGACAAGACATGGGCTCGATGCAAATGGTGTCGCCTTCGACGAGTTTGTAACCGTGACCTTTTTTGCCATAATTGGGGACTTCGGGCTTGTCGTGCATCTCGGTGTCGATGCCATGGCCGACGTAGTTCTCTATCACGCCAAGATGACCCTTACGGAGGACCTTCTCGACAGCGGCGGAAATGTCGCCGATGCGGGCGCCAGGCTTAACCTGCTCAATGCCCTCCCACATGGAGGATTCGGTGACGCTAATCATTTGCTTGATGGCGGGGTGGGCTTTGCGCCCGACAATCATGGTGAAGGCCGAGTCGGTGTAATAGCCATGGTAGAGGATGTCGAGGTCGAAGGAAACTTTGTCGCCCTCCTCTAGGGGTTCGTCTTTGGGGGCGCCGTGGACGAGTTCGTCGTTCACACTGATACAAATGGCGCCGGGGAACTTTTCCTCGAGGTGGTCATAGGCGACTTCGGCGCCACGTTTTATAATTTGGTCGCGGACCCACTGGTCGATTTGCTTGCCGGTCATGCCGGGCTTGACGTAGGCTTTGAGGTCGCGGAGGAGATTGCCGAGGATTTTGCCACCGGTGCGCATAGCGGTGATTTTTTCTTGGAGTTTTTCGGGAGTGGTATTATTGACGTTGAGCATGACTTGGTTCCTTGTATTACATTGTCATTATATTGTATTTACATTGCCATTGATTGGGCGGCTATTCGCCGTAACTTTTTTCGATTTCACCACCGTTGACGTCTTGGCGTTGCTTGGTGGCGGTGGGGTCGACCTGCTCGACCGTAGCGATGAGGCGGCCGGTGACGGTGCCGACTTCGCCGACGCCATCGACTTTCCTAACGGGGATGCCTTTGGCTTCAAATAGGGGGAGGATTTTGTTGATATTATCCTCGAAAATCTGGAAGCGATGGTCGATGCTGGCTTTGCTGCTATCGTCGCTGCGGCCCTCGGAAGTGGAGCGGAGGCTGAGGCGGTTGTAGAGCTCTTCTTTGGGGACTTCGAGGATAATGGCACCGCTAATCTTGTCGGCCATGTGGTCTATCATCCATTTGGCTTGGTACTCGTCACGGGGGTAGCCGTCGAGAATGACGTCAAAGCCCTCGGCCTCGGCGCGTTCGATTTGCTGGTTCATGAGGTGGATGACGTCGTCGTCCGGGATGAGATCGCCGTTTTTGATAATATCCTCATACTTGCCAGTGTCACGGATGACTTGGCCGACCGAAAATGTACGCCAGCCAAAAATTTCAGATAAAGCCTTTCCTTGCGTGCCCTTGCCGGAGCCAGCTAAACCAAACAATATAATCATACCAACATTATAGCATAAAATATCCCCTTACGGGGATATTTTCTATTTGAGACCCAACTTGATGCGTTCGGCTTTTTCGGCTTTGCGCTCCTCGCGGATGATGGCTTTGATGCGACGCTCACGCTTGGAAATAGGTTTGCTGAAGCGGAGTTGCGACTTTTTCAAAGGCATCATGCCACTCTGGAGGACTTTGCGGTTGAACCGACGAATGATGTTTTCGTTCGCCTCGCTCTGGTCTTTTCGTGTAACTTTTATAGCCATATTGTGCTAATTATAGCACACGGGGGAGAAAATAGCAAGGGGTGGTTTATGGTGAGTCTTTGCTTACTACGACGAGACTCTGCTTACTACGACGAGACTCTGCTTTTTGCTTCGCAAAAAGCAGACCGGCGGGCGTCGGTTAGTGCGAGTGGTCATGATGACGAGTCTCTAGTTTTTGCTTCGCAAAAACTAGACCGGCGGGCGTCGGTTAGCAATATCAAGAACAAGTTCTTGATATTGCTTCCCTCCTACGCCGGGCGAACTTACGTTCGCGACTCGTCCAATCCGCCAAGCCCCGGAGGGGCAAAATAAAATGAGATCCCTGCGGGATCTATTTTACTCTGCCCCTCCGGGGCTTGGCGGACACGACGAGACTCGAACTCGCGACCTCCGCCGTGACAGGGCGGCGCTCTAACCAACTGAGCTACGTGTCCAGTTTGTATGTATTATTATAGCGCAGTTTGTGAGAAAAATCAAGAGTTTGGTAGGGTGGGGATTTGGAAGGCGTCAGAAGCGGTGGGGACGGCTTCGGGAGCGGTGGAGGGCTCGGAAGTGACCGGAGACGGTGGCGTGGCAGGAATGTTGGGGATGGCGGGAGATGATTCTGGAGTTGTGTCAGGGAGAGGAGAGTTTAAATCTATGGGCGGGGCTGGAGGTGGTGGCAAGACATCGTCGCCGGTGAGTGAGCTATAGTTCATCTCGGGGACACCGTTGATTTCGGGAGAGACGGCAGGAATGTCGGGGGCGGTAGTGGTGGCGGGATTACCGACTAAATTGCCGGACGGGGTGCTAGATGAGTCGTCCAACGAACTGCTAGATGGGTTCAGGATACTGGGGTCAAGGGTGGGTTCAGAGGCGATGGGAGCGGCCGGGGGGAGTTCGGTGATGTCGGGCTCGGCGAGGGCGTCTTCTAGCATCTGGCCGTATTTGTTGGTGCCTGCGGCGAGAGGAGCGGCGTCAAAATTGACGGAGGGGTTGAGGATTTTTTCAGTTTGGCCTTCTTTGCCGATGGATTCTAGAGGAACGGGTTGGTTGGAACTATCTAGTACGGTTTCGGCGCCGGTACCGCTGAGACTGGCTTCGGTGGCCTTGAGCTCGTTAAGTAAGGCGTCGTTAGGAGTGGCGGGCTCGGGCGTGGAAGCTGCGTCGAGGGTAGGTAAAGAGGTGGTGGCGTCATCAGGTGAGGGTGCTGAGCTGAGGCTAGCGGAATCGGCAGATGGAGCATCACTGGAAAGGTTGTCGTCAAGAGAAAGGCTTGACTCTTCCCCGCTGTGTTCGATGGCGAGCGAGCTAGCGTCAGTTGGTTCAGAGACGGCGGTGGCATCGGCAGTAGATGACGAGAAGGAAAAGAATTGATTATCTAGGCTGCTCGTGATGTTTTCGTTGATGAGTTGCTGATTGGCACCGGACTCCATCAGCTTAGAGGCTACCTGCATAGTGGAAGGAGTATTGTTTGGCTTGGTGAAGTGGTCGGTGGCAATGACGATACCGGCTAGAAAGGCGGTGGCTTCGCTTGGTTCAAGTTTGATTTTGCCACTGAGGTTGGAGAGTAAGTCGGCAACCATTTCGGAGACCGAACTAGCTTTGGTATTACTCCATTCAATTTCGCCGAATTTGCCGGGTTTGGCGGTGGTAATATTGATGATGGAAGAATCATGCATAATGCGACCGTGCTCGCGAAGGGCAGGGTCGAGGTCGACACCATTGGGAACGTTGAGGGCGATGACTAAATCGACGTTGTAATCGCCGTAAGAGAAGCTGAGATCAGACTTGTCGATGCGAGTTTTGTAGGGAGTGATGTAGACTTTGACGAAGTCACCGTCGAGTTTGTAGCGAAGATGATCGGCCTTGTCTTTGTTGATAGCGACAACGAAGTCTTGGAGGGTATCGGGATTGCTTTCGAAAACTTTGCTGGGTTCGAGGAAGTCGATGGCTTCGGGAGTTTTGCCGGAATAAATGGCCGTGGCGCGCTTGCCGAGACGGTCGAGAAACATCGAAAGCCCAATGGCAGTAGCTATTTCGTCGATGGAAGGATCGCCCGAGAGAGCGATGAGAATATTATGGGCGTCGGAAATCTTGTCGGCGACCTGTTGCATGATCTCGGCGGTGGTGGGAGGCTCGGTAGTTTCGGGCTGGACAATAGGCGAGCTATCATCGGTGGCGGAGACGTCAGATGAAGAAGCGGCGTCGGCGTTGTCCTGAGGTGCATCGTCTTGGGGAGCGTCGGATTGCGCGACGGGTGATGTCGGCTCTGGCGTTGTTTGATCTTGAGTTGTTTGATTTTCGTCTGGCATTTTGTTCCTTTATTTTATGATAGCATAAGCAAGATGGGAATGCAAGATTTTGTTTTATAATTTGGTCTTTACTTTTCAGGGGAAATGAGGTATAATTAAGAAAAGTTATTAATTTTTAATCTAGGTAGGAAGAAAATGCCGATTATTAAATCAGCCAAAAAGGCAGCGCGTCAGGCGGAGAAGCGGACGGCGCACAACGTAGAAATCAAGAAAGACATCAAGGCCGCGGTGAAGGCTTTTCGGGCTAATCCGACGCCGGAGAATCTAAGCAAGGCTCAGTCAGAGTATGACAAGGCCGTGAAGAAAGATTTGCTGAAGAAGAATACTGCGTCGCGACGCAAGGCTGCGTTGGTGAAGTTTGCCAAAGTCGCTAAATAGCTCGCTGAGATTTGTGAAGCCAGCAAAGTGGCTTCACGGAATTAGAGCTCGGAGAGGCGGAGCAGGAAGGATTCAAGGAGCAACCAGCCATCGACGCTGGTTGTTTTCATTTCGAGGTCGGTTTTGGCGAGAGCTTTTAGGATGCGACGCTCTTTGATTCCCTTGCCACCGGTGGTAGCGAAATCTTTGATGGCTTGGGAGGCGAGGAGGCCGGCGAACATGATGGGATCCTCGGAGGGGTCTTTGGTAAGGGTGCGGAGTTTTTGGACGGCGGATTTGCCGTCGCGCTTGGCGGTGCGGTAGATGTCGAACTTGAGACCTAAATTTTTGCGGGGGTCGGTGGCGGTGAATTCGTGGATTTCGATGCGGTGGTCTTTCATGGCTTTGTAAACGGCGGAGCGTTTGTCGAGTTTGGTTTCGAGGAGGGCGACGTCGTGAGGGGTGTCGAGGTATTTTACGAGACTCTCGGCGACGCTGGGGTTGGCGGTGAAATCGCGGAGGAGGATACGACGGTGGAGGTCGAAAAGGGTGGCGCCGTAGAAGATGTTAGGGAGGTCCTCGGGGGTGAGGTTGTTGGCATCGATGGTTTCGTAATCGTCGCCGAGGTATTGTTTGATGGCGTTCATGGCGCGGATGCGGTCGTCGCCGGTGTAGATTTTAAGCATCTTGCGGACTCCTTTTTTGGCAGTGCGGACAGAGGTGGGTACCACGACCCGCGACTTTGATTTTGATGATTTTGGCTTGTTTACAACGGGGGCAGAGTTGGTTTTGCTTGCCGAAAACTTGGGCGAACTGGTCGAGGTAGTCGCCTCTTTCACCGTTGGCCTTGAGGTAGGTCCGCATGGTGGAGCCGCCAGAGGCGATGGAGGTTTCCATGACCTGTTTGGCGTTTTCGAGGAGGGCGGTTGATTCCCTTTCGGTGATGGTGGCGCATTTGCGCTCGGGGTGGATCTTGGCGGCGAAGAGAGCCTCGTCGGCGTAGATGTTACCGAGGCCGCAGATGATGGTTTGGTCGAGGATGATGGCCTTGATGGGGGATTTGGGGTGGCGATGGAGGGCTTGGTGGAAGGCGATGGGATCCATAGTCCAAGGCTCGGGGGCGAGTTTTTGGATGAAGGGGTCGGTGGCGACCTCAGCGGTAGGGAGGACTTTAATAAAGCCGAATTTGCGCTGGTCGTTGAAGTAGAGGGTGCCTTGGGCGAGTGAGATGATGACGCGGGTTTGCTGGTTGGGGAGGGTGGCGAGGAAGTTATCGCTGGGGTGACCGGCGGCGTAGCGCGCTTGGGTGGGGCGAGCATGGTCGGGCCCGGCAGAGGCAAGAGTGGTTTTGGCACTATCGTAGATGAGTTGGCCGGTCATGCGGAGGTGAACCATGAGCGAGTGGCCGTCGTCGAGGTCGATGATGAGGACCTTACCGAAACGACGGAGGCCGGTGATGGTAGCGCCCTCTGGGATTTGCCGATCGCCTTGGAAAGATTTGTCACACTCGACAGTGATTTGGCGGATTTTTTGGTGGACAATATATTCGGAGAGACCGCGACGGATGGTTTCGACTTCGGGGAGTTCAGGCATTCTTGGCCTCCGGGTGTGATTTTGGACCAGGGGTGGGTGATTCTAGGTATTGACAAATGAACTCACTTATGGTATTATCTAGGAGAAGGTCAAGAGATTTTTGGTTGTAAAAAATGTACGATTCGCCACGAATATTATCATTGAGGCGGTCGTTTTTTAAGATGGTGTCAACCTCGAGGATGTCTTTGGGCTGAATGTCGACGGTTTTGATTTGGTTAGCGAGAGTGGCGAGATGCTCGGCGCCTTCTGGGGTAACGTCTAGGGTGTGGTGAAAATTGGTGTCGTAAAGCCAGAAATCGTGGTGTTTGATGTCGCGCTTTTGGTCCTCGTTTAGGCCACGGCTGAGGGTGGAATGTTTGAAGTTGTGGTAAAAATTGTAGTTGAAATAGCCGTCGGTAAAGAGGTGGAAAAGGTAGCCGAGGTAGATAGGGATGCGGTCTTTGATGGCCGGGGCGTAGTCGGCGTAGAAATTGAGCGAGGATTTTTCGTCGAAGGCGTAGTGGGTGCTGTGGTGAGGGTATTTGACGTCGGGGGAGTTAATGTAACCGTTGTTGATGTCGGGGAGGAGGCAACCGAGCAGAAACTCTTGGCGGCTTTTGCCGCGGAGTTTGAGCTTGTCGGCAAGACGAGTGCCGGCTTCGAGATGAATATTCCAACTAGGCATAACAAAATATGGTATGATTCTATCATACCATATTTTGCTGTTTTACGCTAGTTGGTGGCGTAAGCGATGTTGTGCTGCATGGCCTGAGTCTCGAGAGCGACGAGACGAGTCTGATCGTCAACAGCGGAATTGACCGAGTGTTTGACGCGAGCAGCTTCTTCGGCCTTTTTGGCGTCATTCCAGCGGTCGAGGGTGCCGACGAGGTAGCCAGTGATACGGCGGAGACGTTCGAACTTACCCTCATCGAAGTATTCTTTGTGGGCATTGAAATATTCCTTGGCGGCCTTTTCGTCTTGGTTGGTTGCGATGAGATTAGTGCCGACTTCGACGAGGCAAGAGACGTGCATAGTTTCGTACTGGTCGAAAGGCTCGAGGGCTTTTTCGATGTCTTTTTTGCTGACTTTGGCATATTTTTCGAGCGATTTCGCGAAGCGAGCTGCGTCGTAGTTGGCCGTGTCGGTGGGATGATTATAAACAATTTTCTTCATGGTTTGCTTTCTGCCGTGAGGGCGTTATGTGTTTTAGTATTACCTAGTATTTATTATAAGCGCTATATGTGGGGGTGTCAACTAGCAAATTGGCACTAAATGTGGAAAAATGCTGGATTCCAGATAGTTTATTTTTGAGACATTTTGAACCTGCCCGGTCAAAATTACAACACTAAAGTTCACCCCAATTATGACCGGTGGTAACTTCGACGGCGAGTTTGATTTTGAGCTCGGGGGCGACAGATTCCATTTCGTGCTTTAAGAGGTCGGAAATAAACGACGCGTCGGATTCGTCGCATTCGACGATGAGCGAATCGTGGACCTGCATGATAAGATCGGCAGTTTTTGGGAGCTTGGAAGAGACGTGAAGCATGGCACGTTTCATGAGGTCGGCTTCAGTGCCCTGAATGGGCATGTTCATGGCGGCACGCTCGGCAGCTTGGCGAATGACGAAATTACTGGACTTGACATCGGGGGTGGGGCGACGACGGCCGTAATAGGTCTCGACGTAGCCTTGTTCCCTAGCCTGCTTTAAGATTTCATCGAGTTTTTGTTTGATGGGGGCGCGAAGCTTGAAGTAGTTGTCGATGAATTGCTTGGCCTCGAGGACGGACATGCCGGTGGCTTCGGCAAGCCCCTTGACGCTCATGCCATAAAGGATACCGAAATTGATGACTTTGGCGGCACGGCGCTGGTTCTTAGTAACTTGATCCATCGGAATATGGAAGGCTTCGGCGGCGGTTTTGGTATGGATGTCGAGGTCGTGATTGAAATCATCAATGAGATTTTGGTCGTTGCTTAGAATGGCGGCGAGGCGTAATTCGAACTGGGAATAGTCGGCCGAAACGAGAATCCTACCCTTTGGAGCAATAAAGCCAGTGCGGATACGCTTGCCCTCTTCGGTACGAACTGGGATATTCTGGAGATTGGGGTCTTTGGAGCTGAGGCGCCCGGTGGCGGTGACATTTTGGGTGAAGGTAGTGTGAATGCGACCGTCTGGGTCGGCGAGAGTTGGGATGGGAGTGATGTAGGTGTTGAGTAATTTGGCGATTTCGCGATATTCAACAATTCTAACAATGATTTCATGGTGCGGTTTTAACTTTTCGAGCTCCTTAGCGCCGGTGGAATAACCTTTGGTGGTTTTTTTGATGCCTTGAGTAGGGAGTTGAAGTTTATTAAAGAGCACGTCGGAGAGCTGAAGAGGAGAGTTGATATTAAAACTGACACCAGCGAGTTGAAAAATGGTCTGCTCTAAGTCGGAGATAATTTTTAAATATTCTTTCTCAAGGGTCTTGAAATAATCACGGTCAATTAGCATGCCCTTCTTTTCCATGTGATAAAGAATGGGGATGAGCGGAAGGTCAAGGTTGGTATAGATTTGATAGAGTTTGGGGTGGGATGCGAAGGCTTGTTTCTGGCTGAGGTAGGTAGCTTCGGGTGAGTCGGTAAAGGTGAAGTCGCGCGCTAGGGGATCTAAAAGGAAGGCAGCTTGGCCGAGATCCCAGAAGGTGGTGCCATCTGTGATTTTTTGGGCTATTTGGGGGTCGCTATGCATTAAAGATTTGATGTCCTCGGCGATAATTGGCTGCGAGTCCTGAGCCGCCATCTGGGTGGAGCTCAAGGATACCCGTTTCTCGACACGCTCCTTCGCGCCCGTCGTTACGGGGCTCAGTCGCTTCTCGCGCTCCCCGTTGGTCGCGCAGAGTCGAGAAACGGATTCCTTGAGCTCTTCGGCAACAGCAGACACAACGGGCACGTTGTCAGAAGAAGTAAACTTACGAATCAAAGAGCTGAAGCCGAGCGCCTTGAGACCGGCGATGGCGGTGGGCTCGTCGAAATGAAAATCGGGGATTTTAGCGAGATCTAGGGGTGCGTCGAACATGATTTTGGCAAGGTCGCGCGACATATAGGCGGAGGATTTACCGGCTTCGAGTTTGGTTTTGACGGAGCCTTTGAGGTCGTCTAGATGCTCGTAGATGCCGTCTAGGGTTTGATATTCGTTTAGGAGTTTGGCGGCGGTTTTTTCGCCGATGCCGGGGACGCCGGGGATGTTGTCGGAGGAGTCGCCTTTGAGGGATTTGAGGTCGAGAAATTGGGATTTTTTAATGCCGTATTTTTGTTCGATTTCGGCTACGTCGATTTGTTCGATGCTAGTGAAACCCTTGAGAAGGCGCCACATATGGGTATTGTCGTCGACGATTTGGAGCATATCGAGGTCGGAGGAGATGATGAAAGTTTCGTAATTCCCTGTCTCGTCGGCTTGTCTTGACAGGGTGCCAATGATGTCGTCGGCCTCGTAGTTGTCAAGTTCGACAAAAGTCCAGCCGAGGGCTTTGACGAGGTTTTGTAAAAGCGGAATTTGGGCGTAGAAATCGTCGCCGGGCTTCACGCGGCCGGCTTTGTAATCTGGACAGATGGCGCGGCGCCGGCTGACAGAAGTTTTGGAGTCCCAGGCGACGACGACTTTGGTGGGGCGCAGGCGCTCGACGATTTCCATAGCGATGGCGGCAAAGCCATAGACACCACCGGTAGGCGTACCGTCGGGGAGACCGAGAGCGGGCATGGCATAGTAACCACGATAAAAGACGGATTTACCATCAATAAGGACTAGACGGTTTAAGGTATTTGGACTACTCATGTATATAGTATAGCACAAGTCTTAGTTTTACTGAGAGGGGTTGCGTGCTGTTTTGATTTTGGGTCTTGTTTCATAACTCATCGCATCTCGGGTTATAATAAACACTATGGTGTGATATAATATATAGTATGGTAAGGGTTGACGATAGTTCTCTACGTAAAGAAATTATTAGGCGTGGACTCGAAATAGCAGAAAAGATACAGATAATTGGCAATTTTGATGAATTTAAAAAATACTACGATGAAGTAGTGCAACCATATATGCAGTGGATTGACGAGAATCTTGTTTCCGAGGAAACAGGCTATGGTGAAAACACCGATATGTCGTCGTTATCTTTTGAGTTATCGCTAGCATGCGGATGGAAATTTGATGCGCTCGATTTACAAAATAACAATGACATTCTAAAAAACGCCGGCGGGCAAGCTGAGACGGCAATAAGAGATTTTGCAAGCTATTTGAGATATGGGGATTGGAAGACAAAATTGGAGCGTGATATATAAAAGGGTCGACTAATAGTCGACCCTTTTAGAAGTTAGTGACCTGGTCCTGTATATTTGCCACGGTCGCCGCCGATTTCTTCAATACGACGCCCCGACCAGTGTTCGGTGTCTGGACCGTAGTGGTTATGGCCTCTTTGAGCTTTGCCACGAAATGCTTTTTCGTCCAAGTGCCCGTCAGCGATTAACGTCTGTCCAGCCTTAATGCCAAGACCTTGTTTGAAAGTTACGGGATGTCCGTCAATCCAGCCATGCTCAAGTGGTCCCCAATTACTTTCTCGCACGAGCTTTTGTTCGTGGTGTTTGGCATTTTCGGCCTTGAGCTCGGCGAGACGAGCTTCAAAAAGTCCTTTGATGCGTAGAAACTCGGCTTGCCAGCCGTCGAAAACTTCTTTGTAGTTATCACGCTCAGCTTTGAGACGTTTGAACTCGGCTTCGCAGGTTTCGTGATGTAACTTGGCGCGCTCAAATTCAGCTTTGGCGTGGTCAAAATCGGAAGAATCAACACGAGGAGCTTCAGCTTCGACTCGTGTGCGAGCATCCTTGATGTCCTGAGCGAGTGCTTGGACTTCAGCGTTGAGCTCGTCACGGGTGGTTTGGTGCTCGCGACCTTCACTGGCGAAGTATGGAGCTTCGGAACGATCGCCATATTCATAGGCGGTAGAAGCTTGATCAAAGCAAGACCGCATCGCTTCATGTTCCCTGTCGGCTTCGGCGCGAAGTGCATTGATACGGGCATTTAGCTCATCTCGCAGACGATGATATTCTGCCCAGATTTCGTCACGTCGTTCGAATGCAGTCCGGCGCTCCTCAAACTCATGGTTCATAATCTCGCGTGTTCTACTGCGTTCATGCCAAGCTTCTTCCATGGCGCGATGCGCAACGGAAGCCTGTTCCTTATAATCGCGATAATGATTAAAGGCAGCCTGTTTCTGTTCAAAAGCATAATCTCGGTCTCTACGCAAGCGTTCTAGCTCGGGGTCTTTGATCTTTGACATGGTAATCACCAACCTTTCTCTTAATGTACAAAAAACAATAGCTCTTATCTAGTTATAACATATTGTTTACTAGAAGTCAATGGTGCTTAGGATGTCGTCGAGGCGGGCGGTAGAATCCTCGATGGCGCCGTTGTTTAAGATATAATAGTCGGCCATGGCGATGGGGCCGCCTTTTTCGAGGTTTTCGATTTCGCTACGATCGCGCTCGCGGATGGCTTGGGCGTCGAAAGAGCGACCGGGGCGCTTTGATACGCGGTCGTAGCGGATTTGCTTGTCGACGACGACGGCGACGAAGGTGAGGGTGCGGGGGAATTCGTGCTTCAAAATGGTATACTCGGTCCAGGAGTAGACGCCGTCTAGGACGATGCGCTTTTGACCGGCGGCGATGAGGTCTTTGGCTTCTTCGATGACCTGGCGGACAACCCAATCTTTCCCTTCTTGCTGACGGATTTCTTCGCGGAACTGCTTTTCGGCGGTGCCGTCTTCGGTGCGGGCTAGCCCACGTTTTTCCATTTCCTTGTAAATCATGCCACCAAAGTAGACTTTGGGATAGCCTTTGTCCGTGAGGTAGTCGACGAGGACGGATTTGCCGCTGCCGCTCATGCCGACGAGTGCGAGAATTTTGACGTTATCCATAGTAATAATATAGCAAATTATAGAGGTGATTGCAAGTTTTTCGGAGGAGTTTGGGGTCGTATGTGCAGGTTTTTCGGAGGACTTTTGAGGACAAAGTGCAGGTTTTTCTGCCGGCGCTGGGATAGCTCGGCGTGTTTTTTGATAGTAGTGAGGCGCGGGATCTCCTAGGCGGACCGGACGCAGCGGACATAGCGCCCGTTGCGGCGATAGTCGTTAGCGGTACTCAGACTACCACTGTAGTAGCTCAGCTCGTAACGAAGGGCATCACCGTTAGCCGTAGCCGACCACCAGCCCCCGTCCGTAGACGCGTTGTGGAGGGAGCCACTGTAGTAGACCCCGCCATAAACTGGACTAAAGGCGGTTGTATAAGAAGTTATACTACGAATAGAACCAGCTTCTTTAGTACTACTACCATATACTGGGAGTTTCCAGCCTTTGGGGCAGATATCCTGAGTAGCATATGTCGAGTTGGAAGAACCTGTGATAGTGCCAGCGCTGGCAGCGGCATAGTTATACCAGACAGTCTCGCCGTTGGTATAATTATTACTACCAACATGGATATGAGCACTGTCATACGTGTCGCCAGAAGTTAAGTCACGGTAGCTAAGGGCATTATCGCCGGTTTTATCGGTGGTGATATTGGAAGTGCTAGCAAGCATGTTCATCTTGCCCGAAGCACTACCGGTATCGCCGACGTAGCGGAGGTTTTGGGTCATCCAGCAAGCACCGTTAATGTAGCGGACGGTATATTCTTTCTTGTCACGTTTATCTACTACATCAATAATGTCACCTACATTAGCGCCATTACCATTCGTGCCTACGTTTTGCTGGCATTGAGCTAGAGTAAGGTCTTGGATATATGTAACATCTTGGCTTGCTAATGTTACTGCATTAGCCCCATCACCAGTAGTGTAGTACGGCGTTTCGTCAGTATCACAAGTAGAAGTAGCGACGCAGGATAATGTGCCTACAGTGCCACTGGGCTGGCTCCAAGCACTTAGTCCTTTACCACTAGCATAAGTAGGCACAAGATAATAAGCCGTATTATAAGCCAGTCCATTCACCGCACCACCGCTAGTGGATACAGTACCTACTGTAGTACCAGTAGCGCTACCAGTCTTTACCGCTACATTTTCCACTC
>CAYNBW010000003.1:0-27785 GCA_964396015.1 uncultured Candidatus Saccharibacteria bacterium
ACAGAGACGGGGGCGTCGAATATGCGCGAGCGGCTGAAGAGCATGATTGGTATGGAGGGACTAAAGGTGAACATTGGGACTTATCATGCGTTTGGATCGGAGATTTTGGCGAAGTATAAGAATTATGCGGTAGATTACGAGCGGAGGCTGGATGCGGCGATTGATGAGGTGACGCAATTTAAGATTGTGAAAGATTTGCGGGATAAGTTGCCGGGGCGAGATATTTTGCGGGGCGATAACGCGAAAGATATCATTAGCGTGATTTCGGAGGCGAAGGCGGCGGGGCTGGAGGCTAGAGATTTGGAGAAGGTGGCGGAGCAAAACGAAGCGGACTCGAAGGTGTTGTCGAGGACGATTGCGCCGTTTTTGGAGCAACTGGTACCGCGGAAGTTTAAGGAGTCGTATGAGCGGGCGTATTTGCCGATTTATGAAGTTTTGAAGCCGTATGAGAATGCTGAGATGATTCTAGGGAATGTAGAGCGGTCGATTGGAGGGATGGCGCGGGACCTTAAGGATGCGATGATAGAGGCGGAGTCGAAGCAGAGGTTGACGCCGCTGTCGGGGTGGAAAGACAAGTACTTTGAAAAAGATGGGCGGGGGCGATGGCGACTCAGTGACCGAGTGGCGAACAAGAAGCTGTTTAGTATAGCGCGAGTGATGGGTGAGTACCAGCAGTATTTGCTGGACAACGGGCTGTATGATTTTGACGATATGATTCAAGAGGCGGGGCGAGTGTTGCGCGAGGACGAGGGGTTTCGGTTGACGATGCAGGAGCGGTATCAGTATATCATGCTGGATGAGTTCCAGGATACGAATCAGTCGCAACTCGCTATCGTGAAATTGCTGACGGATTATGAGAAGCCGCTGGTGATGGCGGTGGGGGATGATGACCAGGCGATTTACGAGTTTCAGGGGGCGCGGTCGACAAATTTAACGGATTTTCAGGAGCATTACGGCGCGCACGTGATTGCGCTCACAGAGAATTATCGGAGTACGCAGGAGATTTTGAACTTTGCGCATGACGTGATTGAGGGGGCGCCGGATCGGTTTGGCGAGAAACTGCTGACGGCGAATTTGCCGGATCCGGAGGAGTCGCAGATTACGCGAGTGGAGTTTCTGTCGGCGGATCAGGAGTACGAGTTTGTGGCGTCGAAGATTCACGAGCTGATTTTGGCGGGGGTGCCACAGAGTAAAATCGCGGTGATTTCATATAAGGCGAAGTATTTTATGCCGCTTTTGCCGTACTTAAAGGCGCATGAGGAGATTAAGATTGCGTACGAGAAGCGGGATAATTTGTTTGAGGACGAGCAGATGCGACAGCTGTTTAATGTGGCGAAGTTTGTGGTGGAGCTGACCCGGCAACGCAAGACGAGCGTGTCGGTGCTGGAACTGTTGTCATATCCATTCTGGGGGTTGCCGATGCTGGAGGTGGTGAGGCTGACGGGGGAGGCGCGAGAAAAGCACGAGCCGGTGTTTGAATACCTGTGCGGGGTGGAAAATGCGTCGATTAAAGAGGCAATGGAGTTTCTCACAGGGCTGGTGGCGAAAGCGACGACTTTGCCACTTGAGACGGTTATTTCTGAGATAGTAGAGCGGATGGAGATTGAGAAACTGGATGCGTATGAGCAGTTTCGGTTTTATGAGAACTTGGCGTCACTTCTGTCGCGGGCAAAGAAGCATTTTGGCGAGAGGGCGCTATTCCTTGTTGACCTCGTGGAAATGTTGGAGGATTACGAGGCGGCGGAGATGCCGATGAATGTAGTGAGTCCGTATCGGGATGCGGACGAGGCGGTGCAGATTTTGACGGCGCATCGGTCGAAGGGGTTGGAGTTTGAGTATGTATTTATCATCGCGGCGGACCATACAGCGTGGGGTAAGGGAAAGGGGAATAATAATATGTTGGCGTTGCCGCGGAATTTGACGCAAATTCGGCATACGGGGACGACGGATGGCGAGAAAATGCGGATTTTGTATGTGGCGCTGACTCGGGCCAAGACGCATCTTTATATCACTAACTCCTTGCATGATTTTATGGGGAAATCGCCGGAGCGGCTAGAGTATTTTGAGGAGCGAGTGGAGAAGTTGCCGGATGGAACAGAGGTGGTGATGGCGCCGTTTTTGCCATCGAAACGGGTGATTCTCGACTACGATGGGGCGAATCGGGGCGCGGATGATTATTCCGGTGTGGTGCAGTCGATTGACCGGCTAAAGAATTATGTAAAGGCGTATGCCGAGCTGTCGCCAGATATGCGGGCGATTTACGAGGAGCGGGTGAAGGGGCTGAGACTGTCGGCGTCGACTTTGACGTCGTTTATCGATATTGTGAATGCGGGGCCGCAGGAGTTTTTCCGGCGACAAATTTTGCGAGTGCCGCCAGAGCCGGAGGATGAGTCGCTGGCGATTGGAAACCTGATGCACGCGACGTTTGAGCAGGTGACCAAGGCAGGGATTAGTGATGAGGAGGCGGTGCAATATTTCCTGAGTGAACTGGAGAAACGGGACCTCGAGCCGGAACTTCGAGAAAAAATTCGTGAGGTAGGGCCGGCGGAATTGGCGGTGGCGCTCGAAACATTTTCGGAAATTTTGCGGACGGGACGAGCGGAGGTGGATTTTGGGCCAGAGCATTTGGTGGTTTCGGGAGTGCCGGTAACAGGTAAAATCGATCACATTGTGGTGGACGAAGAGGCGCGGACGGTTGAGATTTACGATTTTAAGACGGGGAAATACCGCAAGGACAAGTGGACTTCGCACGCGACGTTGTACAAATATGCGATGCAGCTGATGTTCTATAAGATGCTGCTTCTCGCGTCGCGGGAATATGCGGGGTACGCTGTAACGCGGGCACATATCTTGTTTGTGCGACCGGACGAGGACGGTGTAGCGTATGACAGGGTATATGAGTTTGACGAGGAGACGGAGGCGGAATTTTCTGAGCTACTTGTGACGGTGTATGGACTGATTGAGAGTTTGCGATTTATGGAAGATCCGGAGGTGTTTGTGGCGACGGATAAAAGTTTGAAGTTGGCTGATATCAAGAAATTTATTGAGCTTTTGCTTGCAAAAGGTAGCGAATTGTAGTAAAATGGGTTAGCAGTTTGCAATTATTAATGCAAACGAGTAGTTTAAAGGTTGAAATAGGTTTCATCTATGGAGGGGTAAAAGATGAGAAAGATTAGAGCTGTTACTTGGAGTTGTCCGCGTTGCGGAAGGCCGTTCTTGACGGAGGCGGAGAGAAATTTACATTATCTTTCCTGCGGAGCTTTTAAGCCTCTGTTTATGAGACGCTGGTCTTGGTCTTTTGGCGGGTGGATGACCGCCTGAAGATATGCGTCGTAGACGCAGGTCGGTTACTGAGCCGACACTATTGTTCCATTGAACCTCCTGCAACTATTAACCTATTCGACTTGGCAAGACCTTTGGTCTTGCCATTTTATTTTAAGTGTGATATAATTATAAGTGATATGGCAAAGAAGAATAATACTAAGAGAAAGTTGGTTGGTCTGGTTTCTGAGGAATCGGGGGTGCGGGCGTATTATACGAAGAAAAATACGATGAACACTCCAGATAAATTGAGCCTGAGAAAGTACGACCCGGTGCTTCGGAAACACGTTTTGTTCGTCGAGACGAAGAAAAATCTCGGACGGAATGAAGTCAAGGAAAAGAAGCGATAAAAATAACTCCCGGTGGGGGTTATTTTTTATGGAGAAGGCTGAGGCGATATTCTAGGTCGCGGAGGATGTTGGTAAAGTAGATAAAACTTTCGTAGGGGGAGGCGTAGGCGGAGAAGTAGGCATGGACGTCACCGTCGTTCCAGTATTTGGTGCACATGGAGTAGGCGTGATCGGAGGTGGTGAGGCGACGCCAAGTGGTGATAAGAGTCTGGTTCTCGGCGGTAAGGATGTCGTTGCGTAAGGCGTAGAGGTGGTGCATGGCACTTTTTTGCATAGAGTTGGAGTCCCAGGCGGAGAGGTCACGCTCGGTGTCGGCCCAGGTGACGGTGGTGGGCATGGAGATGACACCGACTGGATCCATGAGGCGACATGCTTCAGAAGCGGTGACGAACTGGTTGTCGTACTCAGAGAGCCAAGAATCGACAAAACTACTAAAAAAGTTGAAAATGCCGGTGTCTTGCCATTGGTGCTCGCCGAAGGTTTCGAAATCCATAAAGAGGTTGATGAGGGGGCCACGCAGGCAGTCATCGTTAACCCACTGTTGATATTTGGGGGCGGTGAGGGGCCATTCTTTCCAGTTGCGGTTACTGAAGCGAAAGGCGATGTCGTCGGAAAGGCGGTAGTTTTTGAGTAAGAGTTTAGTGGCTTGGCAGTTGGGAGGTGTGTAGACATAGTTAGGGCTGCGCCAGCCAAGTATTTTATCCCAGCCTTCGGCGAGAATGCCCATAAAACCTTGGCGGTTGGCCCAAGTGGCTAGCTCATCATTGTAGGCAAGTTCGGTATTGCGGAATACCTGAGGAACGACACCGAAAATTTCCTGAATTTTGCTTTTATGTAGAGCGACTTGGTAGGTGAATTCGGCCTTGTCGTAGAAAAAGGCTAGGGAGTGATAGTAGGTTTCGGAGAGGATTTCGGCTTGACCGCTTTTGACCATGCGACGAATTTGACCAATAAGGTCGGGAGCCCAGGCGGTGGCTTGTTCGAGCCAGGTGCCGGTAATACTGAGAGAAATTTTGAAGTTAGGATGCTCGCGCATTTTTTGCTCGATGAGGTTAAGCATGGGACGATAACTTTTGGCTGTAACTTTTTTGAAAATGCGCTCATTAGATTGACGGCCGGTGAATTCGTCGTGGAAATAGGTTCGGCTGTTGCCGACATCAAAAATGGTGTATTCGCGGTAGCGGATGGGCTGATGAATATGGAGGTAGAGACAGATGGCGCGCATTAAGGTTTTCTCCGTTTGAATGTGCCCTTATAGATGCTGAGGCACTTTTTGGCGACATCCTGCCAAGAGAGTTGACGGTATTCTTCAGCGATATCTTGTCGGAGGGAATCTCTCAAGGTGGGGTTTTCGGCGATGGCGACGATTTCACTCGCGAGCTTGTCCTCGTCCCAGAAGTCGTATTCGAGGGCAGACCAGATGACTTCGGAAACGCCAGATTGTTTGGTGAGGATGAGGCAGTCGCCATGGTGGGCGGCTTCGAGGGCGGTGAGACCGAAGGGCTCGGAGACGGAGCTCATAACAAAGATGTCGGAGAGCGAGTAGATGTCGCGGAGTTTTTGGCCACGGATAAAGCCGGTGAAGATGACGTGGTCGGCTATGCCGAGGTCGGCAGAGAGGGCGACGAGGTCGTTAAACTCTTCGCCATCGCCGGCAAAAACGAAAAGGAGTTTTGGGTGCCTTACGATAGCTTTTTTGGCGGCACGCATGAGAAAACCGAGACCTTTTTGGACGGTAAAACGACCGACAGTGGAAATGACGGTGTAGCCGTCGTTTTTGAGCTTCGTGATGTATTTATAGGTGTCGTCGTGATACTCGTAGTCAGATTTGAGGTAAGAGTCATCGAGAGAATTATAAACGACGTCGATTTTATCGAGCGGGATGCGGTATTTTTCGTGAATGAGACGTTTGGTAGACTCGGAAACGGCGATGATTTTGTCGGCTAGCATTAGCCCCTCGCGCTCGATTTCGTGAACTAGGGGGTTGCCAGTATGCATACCGGCGCGGTCGAACTCGGTGGCATGAACGTGGGCGATCAGGGGGACACCATAATGTTTTTTGGCAAGAATGCCGGCTTCGTAGGTGAGCCAGTCGTGGGCGTGAATGACGTCGGGTTTGAAGTCCATAAAATGTTTTTGGATAAAATCAATGTAGCTATGTTGGACGTCACGGATGGAGAGATTATGCTCATGTCTATTGGCCGGGATGATTTTGGCATCAATGTCTAGAGAATCATAGGGACCACCGCCAAAACGGAAAAGCGGGTCGAGGTTGGTAGCGGAAACTATATGCATGAAGTCGGCATCTTCATGCTCAGCGGTGTAAGGAATGACAAAATCAATGTCGGCGCCTTGCCCGGCGAGGGCGCGAGCCATGTTAAAACAGGCTACGCCGAGACCTCCACTATTATGCGGTGGTAATTCCCAACCTAACATAAGTATTTTCACAACTACCATTTTATCACAAAATGTGGTAAAATGGAAACAGAAAATTAATAAAGGGGCGTAGTACAACGGTTAGTATCGTGGTCTCCAAAACCATTGATGTGGGTTCGATTCCTGCCGCCCCTGCCAAAATCTTGAACTTTCTTTCTGAGAAAGAAAGTTCAGTAAAGAAAGACATTATAAACAAAAAGTCAGGCACATGTCCTGACTTTTTGTTTGATTATGACAAAATCGCTGCGCGATTTTGGTGGTAGATTTTGGTGGTAGATTTTGGCGGTAGATTTTGGCGGTGGAGTGACTTTTTGTTTGATTATGATATAATGGGAGTATGAAAATACGTCGGCGGCGGCGCTACCTGCTATGGGGTTTGGTGGGGGTTTTTGGAGTGATGATGTTTAGTGTGGTGGGGGTGCTGATGGCGACGGATATTATTCAAAATTCGTGGCCGGAGATTGTGAGTGGGACCTGTTTTGAGTATGACGAGGAGGAGCATTTGGAGCGCGAACGAGCAAAGCTGGCGGCGGCGAGGGGAGTGATTTATTTGACTTTTGATGATGGGCCGGGGCCGTATACGGCGGAGCTACTAGATGTATTGAAGCGGTATGGAGTGAAGGCGACGTTTTTTGTGACGGGAGCGGGGGATGATGATTTGGTTGCACGGGAGTATAAAGAGGGGCACGCGGTGGGACTACATACGTGGTCACATGATTATGCGTATATATATGGTAGCGTGGATAATTTTATGGCGGACCTCGCACGGGTGCAAGAGAGAGTAAAAAATGTTACGGGACAGGAGACGCAGTTGATGCGGTTTCCGGGTGGGAGTTCAAATACGGTGAGTAGGCGGTATGATGGAAGAAGTCACATCATGAGTCAACTGGTGGGGGAGGTGGAAAGGCGGGGGTACGTGTATTTTGACTGGAATACGGATTCGGGGGATGCGGGCGGTTCGAGAACGACAGAGGCGGTAATAGCACAAGTGACTGGTGGACTGAAAGACGGGCCAAACGTGGTATTGCAACATGACACCAAGGATTTTTCAGTGGCGGCGGTGGAAAATATTATCAAATATGGACGCGATAATGGGTATATGTTTGCGGCATTAGATAAGGACGCGTTTACGGCACATCATGGAGTTAACAATTAGTATTGTTTTTTGAAATTTTGTGTTATATAATAGGAGATAGTATGGAAGGTAATAAGTCAAAAACAGTGAAATCTACAGGGTCGTCGAAGACGCCGAAACCTAGGGCGCTGTTGGTGTTTGGTGCGCCATGCAGTGGTAAGACGACTTTTTCGGAAAAGTTTTCGGAGAAGTTTGATTTGGTGCGGTTTGATTTCGACGAGATTAAAGTGCAGTACCGGCTGACCAGAAAAACTATTCTTTTAATAGTTAAGTTGCTTGCGCAGACTGGCAAAACCATGATGATAGAGGGGGGGTTGGCAACCGAGAAGGAACGTGAGGAGATGCGGAACGTGCTCAGAGCAGGCGGGTACGATCCGTCGCTAATCTGGATACAGACGGATGTGACGACGATTCGCGCGCGGATGAAAACGAAGTACAAGACGGTGGCGAAGGCCAAGGAGATGTACGATGAGCAAGTATCGGGCTTGGAAGCGCCGGCAGAGTATGAACACCCGATTATCTTGTCTGGGAAGCATACATTTGAAACGCAGACCAAGCACGTGTTGGCGGGGCTGGCCGAGGCGGCAAAGGCTTAAATAACAGAGGCGCTAGGCGGATGCAGGCGCGGTTGATCATTCCGGTGGGGATAGGAGGTTTTGGTGATCGTTGAGGACGAAGAGTTTGGCGAGGTGGTAGTGCGGAGAAGTCCGCTGGCGCGAGGGGTGAGGTTTACGGTGTCGACTTCGGGACGGCTAACTATGAGCGTGCCGACGAAGGCATCGGTTTTTTGGGCGAAACGAATGTTGAATGCGAATAGGGCGACGATTCGGGAGAAACTGCCGATTAAAGACCCGGCGACGCAAAAGGCGCGGGACTACCAGAAGAAGTTGCTGATGAAAAAAGCGCGGGAGTATTTACCGTATCGGTTGGAATACTACGCCAAACGATACGGGTATTCATATGACAAATGTCGCTTGACGCACGCAAACACACGGTGGGGGAGTTGTTCGTCTAGGAAAACTATTTCGCTAAACATTGGACTGATGAAAGTGCCGGAGGTTTTGCGGGATTATGTGATTTTGCATGAACTGGCACATCTTAACCACATGGATCACTCGAAGGCATTTTGGGCGGAAGTGGGGTCGCATGACAAGAACTATAAGATGCATGAAAAAAAGTTGAAGCAGTTTAGCCCGGGGGTTTGACCGGGAGTGAGTGGGGTGCTCAAAAAAGCGTAAAAAGTACTGGACACCCAAAAATGGTTGTGATATAATGAGGGAAAGGAGGAAGTGTGGAGCTAAAAAGGCGTCGGTTTGACATACGGAAGATAGTAACTGTTTTGTATGTAGTGGCGTTTTTGGCGTATTTAATCGTGGGATTGCAGCCGGCAGAAGCGGTACAGTACGATGTGTCGAGTAGAATTGAGATACCGAGTATCGGGCTATCATCGGACGTGACAAGAATGCGACTGGTGGAGCATAAACTCGCCACCCCAGATACGATAGTAGGGAGCTACACGCAAGCCTATCACAAGACGTTGCTGGTGGGGCATGCTAGTACGGTATTCTCGGATTTGAATTTGGTGGAAGTGGGGGAGAAGATATATTACGGTGGCAAAGAGTATGTGGTGAATAAAATTGAATTTTACCGCAAAGAGGACGTAGAGATGGATAAGGTGCTCATGGGGGCGGATAACGATACGATTATAGTGATGACGTGCGCTGGGAAACTTTACGGGACGGATGCATCGCATCGGTTGTTGGTGACGGCAACGGCTGAAGAATAGTTTTAGTTTCTAGTCATTCGTTCCAATTCGATGGCGAAGCCACCGCCGGGAGCAAGGTAGAGGTCGAGCACGTCGGAAGGGCCGACGTGCTTTTGACTGATGGCGATGGCAAAGGGATTGTCACGATAGTGAGCGTCGGTGGCGTCGGCGTAAATGGTGGCTTTGTAGATGCCCTCGGGCAGAAAGTCGAGCGAAAGGTGGAGGTGGCGCGCGGTTTCGTTGGTGACGCCACCCAAGTACCAGTTGGGTGTGGCGCGGTCTTGTCTAGCGACGGCGTAGTACTCACCAATTTCGCCGGCGAGAGGGAGAGTGACCTCGAAATTATTGGGGACGGTGCGAATAAACTGGAACACTTCGGGAAAACGCTCTTCGTAAATATGGGGGCGGTCGGCAGCCATGACCATGCCGGAATAGATGGTGACAAAATAGGCTAGTTGGCGAGCAAGCGTGGTGGAGATGCGTTTGACACTATTAGTGAGGTCGAAGATACCGGGTGTGTAATCCATGCCGCCGGCAAGCATTCTGGTGTAGGGGAGAAAGCAGGCGTGCGAGGGTTTAAGTGCGCCGCCCTCATATTCTTGACCGCGAGCGCCTTCGCGCGTGAGGAGATTAGGCCAAGTACGCTCTAGTCCGGTGCCTTTGATAGGTTCGTGGATATCAAGGCAAATGTGCTTTCTCGCGGCGAGTTCGATAGTTTTTTGGTAGTGATTGACGCCGAGTTGGGAGTGGTGATATTCTTTGTGGCCGTTTATGGTCATCATACTGCCGGCATAGCCGGTTTTGATGTAATGGACGCCATTTGCGGCGTAGTAATTATAGGCTGGTTCGAGTTGGGTTTCGTAGTTGTCGATAAAACCGACGGTTTCGTGGTGACCAACGAGTTCAATGCCCTTGTCCCGGGCGTAACGGGCAACTGCGGGTAGGTCGAAATCGGGAGTGCTAATGGTGAACTTATTGTTGATGCCCTCGGCGAGCCAGTCGCCTTCCCAGCCGTCGTTCCAGCCTTCGATGAGAAGACCCTTTAGTCCTAGGCGGACGGCGGCATCGATATATTCTTTGGCGTGAGCAGTGGTGGCGCCGTGTCGTTCGCCGGGAGCCCAAGTCCATTCGCCAACGTACATGGCCCACCAGATGCCGAGGAATTTGAGTGGCTTGACCCAACTGAAATCTTGGTTGGGCGGGTCGTTCAATGCGTAAATAAGGCGATTTTTGGTGAGTTCGAGGCAGGAGTCGGCAATCATGATGAGGCGCCACGGGGTGTTGAAAGGGAGATTGACGTGAGCCTTGGTGCCGTCGGAAAGGGGTGTGATGTCGGAGACGAGAGAGCCGCTTGGCGATTTTTGGATGGTCATGGAGCCGTAGTTATAGAGGGCGGCTTCGTGGAGACTGAGGTAAAAACCGTTGGGCGTATGAATGGTGAGCGGGGTATGTACAGACTGGGTAATTTCGGCGACGGTGGATTTTTCGTAGTCATATTCGTAGCGGTCAGGTTGGTAGGCGGGAATGTGCCAAGCGGTGGAATTTTGGTCGAGATTAAATTCGGTCTGCTCGTTTTTGATGATGAGTTGTTGATAAGCCGGTTGGGGTGGAATTTCGTAGCGAAAGGCGACGCCTTCGTTAAAAACGCGAAAACGTAGAGTAAAAATGCGGTTGTTTTTGTCTGATTCGGCGAGGTAAAAAGCGGCTTCTTGATAATTATTTTTGATGTAGCGGTCTTCACCGATTGGCATCTCGAAAGTTTCGGTGTGGCGCCGGACGACGGTACGGACGAGGATGAGATGGTCATAAGATGTCGGTGCGCCCGCTATGAGGAGGTCCAGGCGCGATGGCTTGATGATGGACTTACCGTCTTTTGTGACTGCGTAAAAAAGTTGATTGTTTTTGAGTGCAAAATGGCACTCAATGCGACCGTCGGGGCTGGCGATGGCCTTGGTGATTTCGGTTTTTTTGCGTAATTTAGCCCACCAGGACATACTTTTATTATAGCACGGATGTGATATAATGAGGGTATGAGTGGAAGGAAAAAACATCTGGTGGGGAAAATGATTGGGGGACTACTGGCGGTGGCAGTGATAGCGGTGGGGGTGTGTTTTCTAGTACAGTGGTTTACGAAAACTGGGGTGTTTCGGATACCGGGGGTGGTGTATTTTGATGATAGTTTGAGCGAGGAAGAAGTGACGGTGTTTAGGCAGGTGTTTGACGACGAGCTGGACCTCGATAAGGATGTGTACATTGGGGCGCGAAATGAGCTGGCATTGCCAGAGTTAGGCGAAAATGAGTATGTGTATAATATATATGTACCGGTGGCGGATTTTTATAGTCTGGAGACGAATGTGGAGGCGGAGTCAGCTGATGCGCTCCTTCAGAATAATTGTCTGGAATGCGGGTACAAGATGGTGCCGGTGGAGGATTTGGACTTTCAACAGAAACTTTTGGCGGTAAATGGCAAGTATTATTTGAACGAGTTTAGCGAGGGAGCGGTGTATCGGATTTATAGTTTTAAGTCGGAGAAGTACACGGAAGAGATTGCGCCGCTGGTGGCGAAGTTGCCGAAAAAGGAGTTCCCGTCGAAGGAGACGGTGTTATCAATGGCACAGACTGGAGTGACGGCACTGTCGCGGGGGATGAATGCGAAACTCAGTGCGGTGGGTGGAGATGCGACGTATTTTGCAGAGAAAATTCGCGATTATTTGTCGGGGTTTGATTTGACGCACACGTCGAATGAGTCGTCGTTTACAAATTATGCGACGGACCGGAATATTTGCTCGGACCCGCGGTTTATCGACACTTTGACGGCGATCGGACTGGATATTGTGGAGTTGACGGGTAACCATAATCAGGACTGTGGTGATCAGGCGGCGCTGGATACGATTGCGACGTACGAGGAGAAGGGGATAAAGACGGTGGGTGGTGGCAAAACGGCGGACGAAGCGGCGGTACCGCTAGAGATTGACGAAAAGGGCAACAACGTGACGATGCTGGCATACAATTTGTCAACGGGTGGGGCGACTTATGACAATACACCGGGGGCAAATCAGTATTACGAGGAGGTAGCGGCGCGACAAATCAAGGAGGCGAAAGCGCGAGGCGATGTAGTGATAGTGGACATCCAGTATTACGAGTGCGCGTTTTATGATTCGACGTATGAGGACCCGTATTGCGACCGAGCCAACTCGGCGGCTGGGGACCAGGTCGGATTTTTCCGGCACTTGATAGACCTTGGTGCAGACGTGGTGGTGGGGACCAGCGCGCATCAGGCACAAACTTATGAACTATACGGTGACGGAGTGATTTATTATGGGTTGGGCAACTTGTTCTTTGACCAAGTGTGGTGGCCGGGGACGACGCGGAGTTTGGTGCTGGAACATTATTTCTGGAAAGATAAGTTATTGCAAACTAAATTGACTGGCACGGTATATGGTGACGAAATGCAAACACGACTATTAGATGCCGCTACGTTGAGATGGTGGCTGGAGCGGCTAGGGAAGGTGAGGCCGTAATGGCGAGGCGAGATAGGACGGTCGGCACTGAAGTAAAATGGGTGCTGGGGGGGCTGATAGTGCTTTTGCTACTGGGGGCGGGGGTGGCATTTGTGTATGGGTTTTGGCACGAAAAACCGGCAGATGAGGGCGCGGATGTTTATTCCGATGTAACAGAGGTAGAAGAGCCCGAAGAGCCGAAAGCGACGGAACCGGTTTTGCCGGCAAAAATTGATTTCCAGTCGGTAGTGGATACTTGGGCAGCGTCGGTAGGTGGAAACCGAAGCGTGTTGATCTATGATTTAGATCGAGGTGAGTTGGCGGGGGCTTATAATGTGAACGAGGATTATAATACGGCATCACTCTATAAACTGTTTGTGGTATATGAGGGATACCGGCGAGTAGAGAGCGGGGCCTGGGATGGCGAGGCGCGGGCTGGCTCGACGGGGTATACTATCAACCAGTGTTTGGATCTGGCGATACGAGAGTCATATTCTCCTTGTGCGGAGACCTTGTGGGCGACGATAGGACATGATGCGCTGGATGTGATTATCGAGAATGAGTGGGGGATTACCGGGTCAGATATCTCGAGGCTGGTGTCGAATGTGGGAGATATAGCGAAGATAATGCAAAAATTTTATGAACATCCTGACTTTAAGGAACCGGCGAGACTTGAGGCAATGTGGGACTCGTTCTTGAATCAGCCAAAAACAACTTACGAGTGGCGGCAGGGGTTGCCGAGGGGGTTTGTGAGTGCAAGAGTATACGATAAAGTAGGCTGGGCATACAATGCGGCGGGAAAGTATTGGGACATTTATCATGATGCGGCGATAGTGAACTTTGATGGGGGCGACGTAACGGGTACAGCGCCGGAGGGTGGACGGAACTTTATTGTAGTGGTAATGACAAACAAGGTGGATTATCCGGATATTGCCAGACTAGGCAAGATGATTGAGGAAAAGTATTATGCGGATATAAAGAACAATCTTTACGGTGAAGATTAAAGGTGGTTTTAAGGTTTGTGGGATATAATGTAAGCATGGATATAAAGATATTTGACCGGATTGAGAAAAAATACCTGATCAACGCAGACCAAGAGCGAACAATACTCAAAGTCGTTAAAAAGCAGATGAAACGCGATAACTACCATAAGTCTGAGGTATTTAACGTTTATTTTGACACGGATAATTTTGATTTAATTATCAAGTCGATTGACAATCCAAATTTCAAGGAAAAACTCAGGGCGCGATCGTACGGAGGGTATGACAAAGTGTTTTTGGAAATTAAGACAAAGCTCAAAGAGTGGGAAAGAGGTGTGCCGAAGAATAAGGTAGGATACAAGCGCAGGCTTTTGGTTACGCGCAAGGATTACGGGGAGTTCGTGGCGGGTAAAAAGACGATGGAGGAACTGGCCGAGCGAAAGGTGGAGCTCAACACTGATGTACAAATCGCGCGGGAGGTGGACTATTTGGTAAAAACTCTGAGTTTGAAACCGCGGATACTAGTATACTATGACCGGGAGAGTTACGTGGGGGAGGGGGGATTGCGCATAACGTTTGATCGGAAGCTAAGTTATCGTGATAAGGATTTGCGGTTTGTAAAGAAATCGGGGGACCAGCATTTTTTTGAGAACCCCGATGATTTGATTATGGAGATTAAGGCGCATGGCGTGATGCCATTATGGCTGGTACGTACTCTTTCGCGCGAGCGGGCGTTTCCGCAACAGTTTTCGAAAATTGGCAAAATATACGAAGTAATACAAAAGAAAGGAGAAAAATAATGTTTAATAGTATATTTGACACGAGCACGGCGGGGCTTGAAATTGACACCGCGTTAATTGCCGCTGGAGCGGCGCTGGTGATGGGGCTAGCGCTAGCACTCACGCATCGATGCACCGCGACGACGACTAAAGGGTTTTTGGTGACACTGACGGTGCTGCCGGTGCTAGTGATGGCAGTGATGATTATGATTAATGGGAATCTGGGCACATCGATTGCAATTCTCGGTGCGTTTTCGCTGATTCGGTTCCGATCGATTGGAGGGAGAGCGAAGGATCTTTTGGTGGTGTTCTTTGCGATGATGATAGGGCTAGCCTGCGGGATGGGGCATGTGCTGTTTGGCGCGGCGATGACGGCGATTGCAATAGTAGCGATTTTGCTATTCTCCTTGACACCGTTCCTCGAGCCGAGCAAAAAAGACCGGATTTTGAAGGTAGTGGTGCCGGAAGATTTGGACTATAGCGAGATATTTAATGATGTATTTCGTAAGTACGTATCGAAAGCGGATCTCGTGACGATGAAGACGGTCAACATGGGGAGTTTGTATGATTTGACTTACAATGTACATCTCAAGCATGGTATCAGGGAGAAAGAATTTCTTGATGCAATTCGAGTGAAGAACTGCAACTTAAAGGTGACTCTAAGCCAGCCGGTGCTACCGGAGGAAATATAATGAGCAAGAAAGAGCGAGACTTTTGGGGGGCGGGGGAGGCCCTAGGGAGCCAGACTTCGGGAGTGGATGCGAAGACTTTCAAGAGTGAGAAGAACGAACGCGAGCCAAGAAATATCTGGGGGTGGGTAGCGGGCGGAATGGCACTAGTAGTGATAGTGGGGGCAGCGGTAGCGCTAAACTTGTATTATCACCACAACGGCGACAACGCCTCGAACATTGCAGGGAGCATTGACATTGATAACGGTGACACCAAGATAAACTGGGACCGGTATGGAACGACGGAGGTAAATTTGGATGAGGTCGAGGGAGCGTACAACATTACCGCTTCGGGAACGTACGTGTTGACGGGGAGTCTGGAAGGTCTGGTAACAGTAAACGCCGATAAAAATGAGGGGCAGGTACGGATAATCTTGCGTGACGCAACGATTAAAAACACCGACGGGCCGGCGATTGCGTGTTATACGGCGGACGATTTGGTGATAGAACTTGAGGGCGAAAATGCGCTGGAGGACGGTGCAGCATATAGTGGCAACTATGATGCGGACGTGACCGGAGTGATTTATTCAAAGAGTGACTTGTCGTTTGCTGGGGATGGAAAACTAACTTTGACAGCGAATTATCAGGACGGAATTGTGGGAAAGGATGATTTGAAATTTAATAGCGGAACGTATGAGATTACGGCAAAAGATGATGGCATCAGAGGGACGGATTCGGTATATGTGGTGAACGGGGATTTTGCGATTAATGCGACGGGAGATGGGATTAAGTCGACCAACGAAACGGATACTGCCAAAGGATTTGTATTGATTGAAGGAGGCGAATTTACAATTACGGCAGGGGCAAAGGGGGTCAAGGCGATCAATAGTATATTAATATATGGTGGAGATTTCGCGATTAATTCGACGGACGATGCGGTGCATTCAAATAATTACGTCGGGATAACCGGTGGGGCGCTAGCGATTGCGTCGGGAGATGACGGAATCCATGCGGACGCGCGGCTGATTATCGACGGCGGGGAAATCGCGATTACGAAGAGTTATGAGGGACTGGAAGCGCAGAAGATTTCAGTTAATGGAGGCGAGATTTCGATCATGGCAAATGACGACGGAATGAACGCCGGGGGTGGGGCGGATGCGTCGGCGACCAACCGAGTGGGGGCGGGAGCGTTTGACATGGACGAGAATTGCGAAATTGTGATTAATGGTGGGTCGGTATATGTGAATGCGGCAGGGGACGGGGTGGACTCGAACGGGTATGTGTATTTTAACGGTGGTAAAGTAGTAGTAGATGGTCCGACCAATAACGGTAATGGAGCGTTGGACGCGGGAGCAGGTATCGTGATGAATGGGGGGATGGTGATTGCAGTGGGCGCAAGCGGAATGGCGGAAACGCTGGGGGTAAATTCGGCGATGTATAACGTCAGCGTGTATTTTACTACGACACTGGCAAAGGGTACGTTGGTTGAGATTAAGGACTCTGCGGGTGAAACGGTGATTTCACACACGTCGGCCAAGACTTTCAGCCATCTAGCAGCGGGGACGGATAAGTTTGTAAATGGTGGTACTTATACTATCTATGTAAACGGCGAAAAGTACGAGGAGTTTACAATTACGAGTGTGACGACGACGGTGGGAAATAGCAACGGTAATTTTCAGAATATGAATGCAGCGGGGCAGGGTGGACAGACTGGTGGTCAGGCAACTGGACAGGGTGGACAAGCCGCTGGGCAGATGAGAGGGCAGCAATAAATGCGGATACTATACGTAGAAGATGAGAAGTTTTTGGCAGAGGCAGTGGTGCACCTTTTGAAAAAGGAGAAAATTGCGGTGGACTGGGTGGCGGATGGGAATGAAGGGATGGAGCTAGCGCTTCTACCTAATTATGACTGTGCGGTACTAGATATCATGTTGCCGGGCGCGAGCGGACTAGAGATTCTTGCGGCAATGCGACGACGTGGGGTGATGACGCCGGTGATTATGTTGTCGGCGCTGAATGAGGTGGAAGACAAAGTACGAGGACTTGAAAGAGGAGCAGACGATTATTTGGCCAAACCGTTTAAGACCGCTGAGCTGGTGGCACGAATCCGAGCTCTTGCGCGACGGCCGCCGGTGATAGAACAGCCGGTACTGGAATTTGGCGATTTGACGTTTGACGTGTCGAACCGGACGCTAAATGGGGTGGAGTTGACCGATAAAGAGGCGGAGATTTTGGCAATGCTGATGAAGACCCCGGAGCAGGCGGTAACCAAAAGTCAGATTTTGGCGCACGTGTGGGGTGCGGAGTCGGCATATGACGAAAATTATGTGGAAGTATATATGAGTTATTTGCGCAAAAAGTTGAAGGAGCTAGGGTCGAAAGTGGGGATAAAAACGATGCGAAATTTGGGGTATAAACTGATGTATGTTTAAGAAACTGCGTAATAAGTTGATTTTGATAAACCTAGGGGTAACTTCGGCGGTAATTGTGGTGACTTTTGTAGCGATTTATCTGGTTTCGACAAGAGTAGCGGAGGGGCGGGGACCAAAAATGCCGAATTTGCAAGTAACAATGAGCGAGAATGGGAGCGCGGTTGATTATTCCGGCGATTTTCAGGATGCGATGTGGGAAACAGTGCAGGAAGAGCGAAAGTCGGCGGCTAATACGCTTTTGGCTACGCTGGTGGTGTCGGGAGTCTTGATTGAGGTAGTGGTGGCAGTGGTGTCGTATTTTCTGGCGGAGGAGGCAATAAAGCCGGTGCGGGAAGCTTTTACCGCGCAGAAAGTGTTTATTGCGAATGCATCGCACGAAATCAAGACGCCGCTGGCAGCGATTGCGGCAAACCTCGAGGCGGCGGATATTTCGGGAAACCATTTTATTGATAACGTGGCGTACGAAACGGAGAAATTGGCAAAGTTGAACGGGGAACTTTTGACGTTGGCGCGGACGGATTTGTTGAACGAAGTGCAGAGTGAGGAAGTGGACCTTACGGTGGTGGCTAGGCGGACGATTCAGAGTTTTGAGCCGAGAATGGGCGAGAAGAAACTAACGGTGAAGATAGATTTGTCGCGCAAGGTGAAGATAAACGTGGCGGATTTTGAGCAGATTTTGACGATTTTGCTGGATAATGCGGTGAAATATTCGCGGAATTTGGTGCGGGTGCAGCTGACCGAACGAGAGCTGGTAGTAGAAAATGACGGCAAAAAAATTGCAAAAGATCAACTGGCGCAAGTGTTTGAGCGGTTTTATCAGGTGGATAAAAGTGCGGAGGGGGTGGGGCTGGGGCTGTCGATTGCGAAGTCGCTGGCGGAGCGGAACCATTGGAAGTTGACGGCAGAAAGCGATAAAACCACACGTTTTGTGCTGGCGTTTTGAGCCGGGATTTGGTATAATAATAGTAATGTTAGAGCTCAAGGGTGTTTCTAAGAACTATGAGGTTGGTGGTGTCTTGCAAAAGGTACTGAAGAAGCTGACGATTAATTTTCGCGAGAGCGAGTTTACGGCGATTTTGGGACCGAGCGGGTCGGGCAAGACGACGCTACTTAATATCATCGGTGGGCTGGACCATTATGATGCGGGGGATCTCAAGATTAATGAAGTGTCAACAAAAAAGTATCGCGATAAAGATTGGGATGCGTATCGGAACCACCGGATTGGGTTCGTGTTTCAGTCGTATAATTTGATTCCGCATCAGACGGTGCTGGCGAACGTGAAGTTGGCGTTGACGCTGTCGGGGATATCGAAGCGCGAGGCGACGGCGCGAGCGAGGCGGGCGCTGACCGAGGTGGGGCTGAAGGAACATATGGATAAGCGGCCGGCGCAACTCTCGGGCGGGCAGATGCAGAGGGTGGCGATAGCACGGGCGCTGGTGAATGACCCGGATATTCTGCTCGCGGATGAGCCGACGGGGGCGCTAGATTCAGAAACGAGTGTAGCGATTATGGACCTTCTGGCGGAAATTGCGAAGAAGAAACTGGTGATTATGGTGACGCACAATCCGGAACTAGCGAACGAATATGCGACGCGGATTATCACGCTGAAAGACGGAGAGATTACGTCGGATTCGAACCCGTATGATGGGACGGTAAAGACGGATCTAGATGTCGAGGTGCGGGCGCGAAAGCAGCATAAGACACGGATGTCGTTTTTAACCGCGTTGTCATTGTCGCTGAATAATTTGCTGACGAAGAAAGGTCGGACGATACTGGTGGCCTTTGCCGGGTCGATCGGGATTATTGGGATTGCGTTGATTTTGGCAGTGTCGACGGGGTTCCAGAATTATATTGACAAGATAGAGCATGACACCTTGACTTCATATCCTTTGGCACTGATGAAAGAGTCGACGAACATTACGGGGATACTGCTAAATTTGACGGGGAGTACTGGCGGTGCCGGGGAGGAGGGCAAGGTAGTGGAGAATCAGGTGTTGACTTCGTCGCTGGGGAATGTGACGCAAAATGATCTCGCTAGTTTTATGAAGTATTATGATAACCACAAGGGGGAGTTGACGGACGATGTGAGGTTGGTAGAGTATGAATATAACGTGGACCCGATGATTTATACGGTAGATGCGACAGGGGAGCTGGCGAAATTAAACCCGAGTGATTTGTTTTCGACGATTCTGGGGAGCGGGTCGCTTTTAAATTCATATTCGAGTCTGACGTCGGTGTTTCGGCAATATGATGCGGCGAATTTGCAGAGCGATACGGAACTTTTGGCAGGGCGGTATCCGGAGAAATATAATGAGATGGTGGTGTTTTTGCCGAATCCGGGTGAGATCTCGGAGATGCTGACGTATTCGCTGGGGTTCCATGACACGGATGAACTAAGCGAGATTATCCGGCGGATTATGGGTGGGGAGTCGGTAAATATTCAAAACAAGGCGCTAACACTAACATACGAGGATTTGATGAACGTGGATCTACGACTGGTGCTGTCGGCGGATACTTATCAATATAACGAGAAATACAATGTGTATGAGGATATGTCGGATGATACGGCGTTTATGCGGAATTTGTACGACAATCAGTCGGAGCCGCTGAAGATTGTGGGGGTGGTGACGATGCAAGATGAACTAATGGCGACAGGAAGCGGGGTGCTGTATCTGCCGAGTTTGACTACGCATATTATTGAGGAGTCGGCAGAGACGGAGATTGTGAAGCGGCAGCTTTCTAATCCCGAGATAGACATTTTCTCGGACACGAAGTTTGGCGAGAAGAAGAGCGGGTTTGACTTTGAGTTTTCGGATCTGGTGAGCGTGGACGAGGCGGCGCTGGCGCGGGCGTTTGGGGTGAAAGTAGATCAGAATGCGGTGTCGGCGAAGGTGCAGGAGTATATGAGTCAGATTTCGGATGAGATAACAGTGGATGTGGTGGCGGTCAAGAGCACTCTAGTGGAGAAGTTCGAGGAAACAGCCCGGGGTGTTATGCGTGAAATTGCGGGACTTGATGGTACGGGAACGTTTAAGCTGGCGGAAATAGAGGGGTGGGTTTCTAAGTATGTCGAGGAGGCGGATTTTACGGAATTGAGCGAGGAATACTTAATACCGGCGGAGAATTTGGCAATGGCTTATCGTGGGCTAGCGCAAGGATTTTTGAACGCATATGCGCAGGCTTATGCACTGTCCTATAAAGCACAGACGGGGCAGGAACTTGATCTTACGACGGCGGAGATTCCGGTCCAAAATATATTGGTGGGCGTGGTGCTAGAAAATTATTTGGCGGCCACTGAGGTGGACGGAGTGTTTGAGACGCTGGCGGGTACGATTACCGAGATTACGATAAAAAAGGCGGTTTTGACGAAGGTGGGCGAGTTGACGTCTTACCTTACTGGTAGCTTTGCGGATGCCTTTTCGGTGGACCAGTCGGCGATTGTGTCGGCGTTTCGACTAAACTTTACCGAGGATGAGCTGGCGCGGGTGGTGTCGGCGATGTTTAATGAGACGAAAACGACTTTAAATACTAATCTAGCGACGCTGGGGTATCAAGATTTGGATGATCCGATGGAAATCGCGTTTTACTTTAGCTCGTTTGATGGAAAGACGCATTTTATGGAGTTTTTGGACCAGTATAATGAGCTGATGCGGTCGTATAATCAGGATGCAAAAGTGATTGAATATAGCGATACGACGGGAGTGCTGATGTCGTCGGTGAAGGTGATTGTGGATGCGGTGTCGTATGTGCTGATTGCGTTTGTGTCGATTTCTCTCGTGGTGTCATCAATTATGATTGGGGTGATTACGTATATTTCGGTATATGAGCGGACGAAGGAAATCGGAATTTTGCGGGCGATTGGAGCGAGCAAGCGGAACATCTCGAACATCTTTAATGCGGAGACGTTTATCGTGGGGCTTTTGTCCGGGTTGTTTGGAATTGGGATTTCCTACCTAGTGATACCGATTATCAATGCGGTGATATATGGGCTGACTGGCATTGAGTCGCTGTCGGCGCATCTGGCGCCGGTGGCGGCGTTGGTATTGATAGCGTTGTCGGTGGTGTTGACGCTGATTGGTGGGTTGATTCCGGCCAAGGCGGCGTCGAGGAAAGACCCGGTGGAGGCGCTGAGGAGCGATTAAAATAAGACCCTTCGGGTCTAATTTTAATCTTGGCTGGAGCGGAGGGATTCGAACCCCCGAATGGTGGGACCAGAACCCACTGCCTTACCACTTGGCGACGCTCCAGTAGCTATATTTAGTATATCATACTTTGCGAAATAATGCTAGGCTTCGGTCTTGAGAATTGTGCGCGGTATATCTCTCCCGAAATGGCGCGTTATGATGTATAATATATAGTAATATGGCGAAGAAGGTGAGTTTTGACGATACGGTGAAGAAGGTGGAGAAGGCGGCGAATACTGTGAATATAATTATGCGAAACCGGCTAATCATTGCGATTTTTTTAATTGTGGACGGCATCACTTTCTTGCAGAATCCAGAGACGACCTTGCCGGGGATGGCAAAAAACATTATCCTGCTGGCGTTACTGGCGACTTTCTCGGTATTCATTACCAACTTAGCCGCTAAGGTGAAAGATATTAAAACCATTGTGATTTCAGCGATAATTTTGGTAGTGGGAGGGGTACTGTACTTTTATCCCGACTTCGTGGCGGCGTACATACAGCTGGCGCTGGCACTGCTTGTCATTTTTGACGGAGTCAAAAATATCGCTAGCGAACTGCACCTTGGCAGGCTGACGAACTACACCAAGACGATTGCAGGGAAGTACAACCAGCTGGCGTCTCGCAAGACGAAAAACAAAAAGGAGCAGGCGCAGCGAGAGAAGTTTAAGGAGGTCGACGATAGTCTCGATAACGAGCTGGAGGGGCAGAAAAACAAGTTGCTGGGACCGCTCCAGAATATCGTGGGTAAGACTAGCAAATCGCTGGTGCTTTATGTGATTACGAATGCGGTAACCATTGCGCTGGGGATAGTGCTGTTGGTGTCGCCGGACGTGTCGATGGCGGTGTGGGGGCTGATATTCCTGTATACTGGGGCGGTGAATTTGGTGGCTAGCCTGCGGAGTATGAACATCATAAAAAAGCTCAAGGAGAAAAAGTTTAAGGGAATTATCTTTGACGCGGAAAAAGATGCGAAGAAAGATAAGGAGAAAGATAAGGAGAAAGAGAAAGAGAAAGCACCAGCAAAACAATCGGAAAAAACTAATAATAATAAAACGGAGGACAAATGACTACCAAAAAAGGACGACTACAAAAACTTAAAGAGCTACCGAAGGAGAAAAAGCTGAGCATCCTAGTAGCGATAGCACTAGGCGTGGCGACTTTTCTGGTAGCATGGGCGGGCTGGATCGGAGCACTGCATGGCGGCAACCAGGCGACCAACTACGCTAGAAGCAATAATCTCGCGTCGGATGGCAATGCCGAGTATAACGTGGCAACGCAGGTCTATATCTCAGATCTGTTTACCTGGAACACGATTTTTAACCTGCGACTAGACCTCGACGCGGCCAAGGCGAAGGGCGACACGAACGAAGCCAATCTGATTAAAACCAAGATTAATAAAATCAAGCGCGAGGGTTGCACGCCTAAACTACTAGATGCTATCGAAAAGGTCGAGGCGGGGTCGAGCACGGCTTCGCCGTTTGAAGACCCGGAGTTCGTCGACAGCTATTTTAAAGACGCGAAAAAGCTACTAGATGAGTCGCGACAAGCTCTGGAAGAAGGTAGGGCAGACAACCAACGCGGTGATTCATACCAGCTGGTTTCAGTGATTTACTCACTGGTCCTGTTCTTGCTCGGCATAGTGAGCGTACAGAGTGATTACAGAAGTCGCAAGTCGCTTTATATTCTTGCGATATGCGTGTTGATTTTTGGGTTCATTTATATGCTGACTTTGCCGATGCCGACTGGCTTTGACTTCTTCAGCTTTTTTGGCGGTATTAAGTAGCGCATACTTGCGGAGTCTGGGCGTAGCTGTGCTATAATAGAGTTATGAGTAAAAAAGTTTTTACGAAAGAAGAACTTGAGAACTTGAGTGCGGGGGAGATTAATCGGAAGATCATTTATGAGAATTATTCACTATTGAATTCGTTGGGAGCGGAGAAATTGCGCAAGGAGATGGTGCCGGTGGGAAAGGCGTGCAAAGCGGCGATTAATTATTTCATCCGGACGACGGGGCCGAAGGGCGACCCCGAGAAGCACGCAAAAAATGCACGGAAAAAGCTAGTGAGAGTCTTGTCGAAAATCACTCCGGGCGAGTATAAGGGTTTTCCGAAGGACAGCGAGCGGGGGCTGGTGGTGGGGTTTAACCACCCGTCGCTCGGGGAAATCGCGCGGATACTCACCATGAAAGTGGACATTATGGGGGAGAAGCCGATGCTTTTCCCAGTGAACCTGCCGTGGTACGAGGCGTTGGCGCCATTTTACGATAAGATTAAGATGCTTGGCATTATCATCACGCCGACGATTACGCCGTCGACATGGGCGAAGATGAATTTGACTAAGGGGACGTGGCTATATGAGGCGGGGAATCGGCTAAAGCACGAGTTTCGCGATATGTACACGGATCTGTCGCACGAAACCATCAAGAATGGTGGGGTGATTTTCGTGGCGCCGTCGGCGACGCGGCAGGCGACGGTGTTTAAGACGCCGGAGGTGTATAACGGCGATGAGCCGGTAATCCCGACGATGTCATTGCTCGCGCTAAGGCTATACCGGGATCCGGAGATGAATTGCGACTTTTTGCCGATGGCGGTGTTGCCGCCGGAAGGGTACAAGCGCGGATTGAACTTCCGGAAACATTATAAGTTGATTCCGGGTGAAATAATGACGGCGAAAGAGATCCGGAAGAAGTATTTTAGTGACAAGACGCCGGAAAAATTGGAGGGGTTTGACTACGAATTTCATAAGCGCATTGCGGATAAGTTGCCACACGAATTTCTTTACCCTTTGGCTGACAACTGACGCGGTTTTGTGATATAATCATAAGTATGATGGAAGATGGGCATTTTTACCAGCCTTTGGAAAACATCGAAGACGTGGAGATTTTCGAGGAGGCGGTGGAGCGAAAACATTTTGCGAGGAAGTTATCGGAGGAGAGGCCGTATACTTATTGGACTTTGGAACTGTATGATCAGGAGAACGGAGTGCGTGGAGGCGGGGGACTGGGGGTGCTGGCGGCAGATACGCGACGAGTGGCGGAGCAGGTGGGGGTGCCTTTGGTGCTTTTGACGCCGTTTTATCCGCGCGAGATACATCAGGTGTGGCGAGAAGGGGAGCTGATGGACGAGAGCGTGCCGGTGGACTATCATGATTTTGGGTTCGTGAAGGTGGATGACGTGATGATAAAATGCCCAGATGGGCTGTGCCGGCTGGAGGTGATAGAGAAGCGATTTGGTCGCACGCGGATTGTAGCAGTGACGGAGCCGAATTTTGGCGAGCTGTACTCGGGGATGAGCGGGTCGGACCACCGGCTTTACCAGGAGGTGGCGCTGGGGTTTGGGGGGTATAAGGCGCTGAAGCTCTTGGGGCTACGGCCGGCGGTGATGCAGCTTAATGAAGTGGCGACGTTTTTTGCGGCGCTGGCGAGGCTGGATGAACTGGTGGCTAACGGGATGGATTTTTATGAGGCGATGGTATATACGCGAAAGCACACCCTGTACACTAACCACACGCTGGTGCAGGCGGCGGAGGCGGAGTTTTCGCGAGAGCAGTTTGAGCGGTTTGTGTACCCAAATGTGCGCTCAAGGGCGGTGCGGAAGTGGCTCGCGGATAAGTTCGTGGATGGGCGTTTGAAATTGTCGGCGGTGGCGATTGAGATTGCAGAGATGCGGTCGGGGGTGTCGAAACTGCACGCGCGGTGCGCGAATTACCATGATATTGCGGGAAATAAGGTGAAGTTTCGGGCGATTACCAATGGGATTGATATGCGAAAGTGGGTGCTGCCGGAGATAATGGATTTTTACCATCTGGTGGGGGCGCTGGACCAGTATGATATGCCGGGTGAGGATTTGACGGAAAAACTAACCGCGCTCTCATCCGAGCAGATTCGGAGTCTAAAAAGGCGGGGGCGAGGGGTGCTAAATTCGGTGTTGGCGGGGAGGCCGAACCAGCGAGGGCGCGAGTTGCGGTTTCGCGAGGACGAGCTGGTGTTTGTGTTTAAGCGGAGGTTTGTGGATTATAAGCGGCCGGATTTGCCGTTTCGGGATGTGCGACGTTTGCGAGCGGTGCTGGAGCCATATCGGGCGCATTATGTGCTGACGGGGCGGGTGCATACTGGGGATGCGCGGATGGCGAGGGTGCTAGGTCGGGTGCTCGAAGCAGTGGAGGGGGATGAGTATTTGCGAGAGCATGTGCATTATCTGGCGGATTATGATGAGAGATTGGCGTATGGGTTGTCGGTAGGATGTAACGTGGCGGTGAATGTGCCGGTGGTGGGGCTAGAGGCGTGCGGGACGTCGTGGGAAAAGGACGTGGCGAATATGGAGCTTTTGGTGTCGACGCATGATGGTGGAGTGGCGGATGCGGAGGTTGGTGATTATTTGAATGTCTCTGGGGTGGCGGAGGATGAGGAGGTGGATGCGCTGTACGAGAGGATGCAGGAGGCTGCGGAGGTATGGTATAATGATTTTGACTTGGAGTACTGGGTGAGGAAACAGCTTAGTGCGTTTTTGCCAATTGTGTCGGGGGCGAGGATGCTGGCTGATTATTTGCGGTATTTGTTTCCGGAGTAGGGTGGGCGTGGCGCAACCCCACCCCCTCCCGAAACCTCCCCAGACGAGTTAAGTACTGGGGAGGTTTTCTGCATAGTTAATCGCGACGATGACACTGCGCAAATTTGTGGAGACTCTGGGATGGGGTGGGGTTGCGCTACTTAAGCACGCAACGCACAGCCATGCCGTAGTACTTGAAGTGGCTGTTCGCAGAGACACTAGAGGTATTGAGGTCCAGATTGTAACCGCGCTGGGCCGAATCGGCCGACCGGGACCAATAGTAGCCGTACGTACCGATATAGACGCCAGAGGTATTGTAGTTGCCACCGAGCAGGAAGCCTGGCGCGGAAGCGCCATTAGTGTTTTCCTTTGCACTGGTTGGACTCACAAGCATGGCGGTTGCAGAGTTGTAATGACTATAGAGGGTTTGAAAGTCACCGCTACTACCACCAGTTGGCAAAGTCCAACCCTTCGGACAGATACTATAGTTCACGTTACCACTAGATACAGATGCCGTACCAGAGCCCGCTGTGGCAGTGTACCAGTTGTAGTAACAGCCATAGTTATCCGTGCAGTAATACTGTGAGCTATTATTCTGGAAATCTGTACCGCTCACGGTAGTATAGGTAAATTTACCATTAGACAGTTTGCCTTTTAGAGTAAACCCACTGCTTTGCACGTCAGAGTCTGCCGTGGTAAGAGACTTAGAGGCCGTGCTCTTGCCCAATTTAAGGTTTTGAGTCATCCAGACTTTGCCGTCCTTGAGCTTGGAAATAGTATAGCTCTGACTGTCACGAGAGTCAGTGAGGGTATAGGCTTTTTCTAATTCCATGCTGTTGATAAGGTTGGTTTTGTCAGTGGAGCTCAGGTTGCCAAAATCTTGCATAGTGCTAATACCAAGTTCGCGCTCTGCATCAGTTTGCTTCACGCAGCGAACAGAGAACCCGTTCCTGCGAGTGCGGTCATAGGCTGAACCGACGTAGCCTGAATAGAAGTACAGATAGTAGCCGCCAGTACTAGAGCTCGACGTAGCCGACCAATAGAGGCCGTTGCTACCGCCAAAGCTGAACGAGCCGGAATCGTAGTAGCCGGCGAGCAGAAAGTTAGGCGTAGTGCCGGGGCCGGCCTGACCATAAAAGCTAGACGTATTTTGATAGTAATTGTTAGAACTCATGCCATATTGAATTGCTAACTTATAGAAATCACCTTTCTTGTAGCCAGTGGTACTCGTGGCACTACTATCATTATTGTTGCCCGATGTTGGTAATCTCCAGCCTTTTGGACAAATACTGTAAGCAGTATCATAACCGTTGCCAGTTACGGCACTACCACTTGCGTCTTTACCGCCAGCCGTTGCTGCAAGCCATGAGTAGTAGCTGTTGCAAGGTTTTGAAGAAGTGCAGTCACTTTGGCTAGTAGTTTCATTGTCAGTATTAAATACATAGGCAGTAGAATTATCTGAGAATGCTGAACTTGGTAATGAAGTGCCGCTCGTAATGGTCTGCGATGCCGGCAGTGTATAATATGCATTTCCGCTTGCCTTGGTATAACCAGTCGTCGGGACATTTGAATCGTCGCTATATAGTGCGGTGCCACCGGCAAGATTGAGGTCGCTGGTCATCCAGCATTTACCATCAGCTAGGCGTTGCACAGTATAGGTTTTTCCATCGCGGGTATCTTTGACTA
>CAYNBW010000004.1:0-23525 GCA_964396015.1 uncultured Candidatus Saccharibacteria bacterium
TTATTTCCATACCCCCATTATACAAAATTAGCACTCAAATTGCAAGTCTGCCAATTATGTATATGTAGGTTTCAAATGTAATTTTTATTTGTCTTTTACGAGCCCTAGTGATTTTTACAACATTTCCTCATCCGAGACGAGTAAAGTCGCCGAGCGAGACCTTTAGGTCTCGCGAGCTGGCGACTTGATCGAGGCGAGGATTGAGTGAAATGTCTGTAAAAATTACAAGGCGCGAAGTAAACCAACAAATAAAAATTATATTTGAAACTATGATAAAATATAATTATGGATGACAAACTTGCACAAATCAAACGCTGGCTCGGCACCGGCTCTATCAACTTCTTCGGCCTCCCCATGTCCGGCAAAGACACCCAAGGCCTCAGACTCGCCAAAGCTCTCGGCGCCAAATTCCTCTCCTCCGGTCTCATCATCCGCAAAAGAGAAGCCGAAACTCACCAAGACATGACCAAAAACGGCGCCCTCATCCCCACCAACATTTTCTACGACTGGGTTCTCCCCTATTTTGCACGCAAAGACCTCCGCGATTTCCCGCTAATCCTCAGTTCCATCGGTCGCTGGTCCGGCGAAGAAGACGTCGTCATGACCACCGCCTCTAGCGCTGGCCATGAAATCAAAGCCGCCATTTTCCTCAACCTCCCCGAAGAAAGCGCCATCACTCGCTTCAATAACGCCAAGACCCTAAACGACCGCGGCGACCGCTCCGACGACAACGACCCAGTCGTTTTCGACACCCGCCTGAAGGAGTTTCGCGAAAAGACTCTCCCCGTTCTCGAACATTACCACACTCTCGACCTCCTCATTACCATCGACGGCGACCAAACTCGCGAGCAAGTTTTTGCCGACCTCCTAGATGCCCTCTATCAAAAATCCCTCACCGCAGATTAATCGCTACCCCGTCATCACAAACCTCCAACTTCTCGCGCTACATCACCTCCGCCACATTTTCTCCACCACCCATCTCCACCCCCGCACAATCTCCCGCCGAAACTCCCACCCAAGATACGCCACGCCCAGTCCCGCCACCACCAGCACCGCCACCACCGCCACAAACGATGTCCCCTCCTCATAAGTTTCCGCCACCAGCGCATAATCCGTCCCGTCATTTTCCCGAATTTTCCGGCACCGCCCCGTCTCCGGATTTCGCTCATACCCCTCCTTGCACTCCGTCACCGCCGTCTCCGCCGACGCATCTTTCTTACACCTCCCCGTCAAAATATTCAAATACTGCCCCTCCGGACACACTTTCGTCGTCACTTCCGTCACTTTCACACAATTTCCCGTCGCTTCGTTGATCACTTTCCCCTCCGCACAACTCCGAAACTCCTGATAATTATTCGGCTCCCCTGGTGTCGGCGCATACGTCACCTGCCACAACTCCTCGCCATCGCCATCATATCCCACCATCGCATACGCCGTTCCCTTCCGCTGCCCGTTCGGATACGACAGCGCATCCACCACTCGCCCCGCCCCGTCCACTAGTTCCAGCAAATTCGCCGACGTCGGGTTCTTGGTTAGCGCAAAATCCGACGCCCACCTCACCACATACCCCTCCGGTTTCACAATACCGTCAAGCGGATACAACTTTTTCTTGTACCGAAGAAAACACCCAGAAAGCACCGCCTGTTCCGCCCCCGCATTATAAAACTCCACAAACTGCTCACTCTGTAGCTCCTCATAATAACTCAAAATCTCCGAAAACACCACGCCCTGACACTGCCCGCCGCCCCCGCCGCCGGAATAATCATCCGCGCCCCCATCATCTCCCTCACCCTCCTCCACCGGAGTCAAATCCACTAGCGCCCCCTCGTCAAACTCCGGCTCATACCCCATCACGTGCTCAAACTCCCCCGTCGCCAAATTTCGCACCAAACTCGTCGGCTCCGCCGCCCGAAACTCCTTTGCGCACCCCTCTTCCCCCGTCCAACACACCACATCCAATACCTCCTCCCCTCGCCACAAGGTTAAAGGCCCCGCTTTAAACGCCAAAGTCTTCGCATAAGTCCTGTTCGCCAGCTCGCTCCCAGGCGAGCTGGCTAAACGAAGGAGGATAGTCTCGCCGGCCATCTTCATGTACTCGGAAAATTCAACAAGAATCGCTTCATTTCCGCTAGAATTAGTATAGCTTACTCTTAAACCAGCGAGCGAAACCAAACCACCCTCAAAAATCTCACCCCCAGACGAGCCACCGCCACTAGACCCACCCCCATAACCAATCTCAATCATCTCCCCCACATTACTCACCCCCTCCACTGTATATCCAGGATTAATCGCCTTAATGTAAAATTCCGGCAACTCCGCCTCGACCCCCACGTCAGCATCGCTACCTTCCGCCCACGCCAACCCCACACCACCGAACCCACCAACCCCACTAGTCCCACCAATACCACCAAGCCAGCCAAGCCTACCGCCAAACCCTCCAAGCCCGAACCACCCCCACATCCCACTACAAGCCACCAATATCACTCCCATCACCACAGCCACCGCACTACTCAAAAGTCTTTTCATGTCTAAAACCCTAGCACAAATCTACTGGAAAATCAACCCCCCACATGCTATAATTAAAGCATGAGTTTTTTCACCTCTTTAGGAATTCTCTTCTTAGCTATGCTTATCCAGGTTTTTTTGCAACTCTCGCCCGGCGTTTTTGCGATTTTCTATCACTCCGCCCTCGCCAACCACACCCGCAAAAAAGCCGACGACCTCGCTCTCGGCTTCATTCTCGGCCAAGAAATCTTCGCCGCCATCGTTTTTCTCACCACCTACCTTTTTGCTGCCTTTAGTTTTCAAGACCCCAACTTTTTCACCGCCAACATCCTCCCTTGGCTCCTCGTCGGCGTCTTCACAGCCGAAGCCATTTTCATCCTTTGCTTCTACTTCCGCCGCGACAAATCCATCAAATCCACCAGACTCTTTATCACTAGGAAATCCGCCACCGCCCTCACCACTCACGCAGGAAACGTCAAAACCCGCTCCGACGCCATCGCCCTCGGTCTCGTCACCGCCAGCCTCGAACTCCCCTTCACCTTGCCACTATATATTATACTCTCGCTCATCGTCACCAGCTTCCCCACCATCAGCGCTAGTCTCCTCATCATCCTCTACATCATCGTAGCCAGCCTCCCCCTCTTCGCCATCAAATTCTTCTTCACCCACCACAACCTCGCCATCTTCGCCCGCCTCCGCATCAAATACAAACCCCTCATTCGCCTCACCCTCACCGTCAGTTATCTCCTCGTCGCTATTTTAATCGCCATCAGGACCACACTATGAAAAAATCCACCAACCCCACCACCACTACCAAACCTACCAACCCCGCCAAATCCACCGCCAAACCCGCCAAGACCAACCCTACCACCTCAGCACCCATCACCACCAAAACTTGGCAGGACCTCGAAAAAACTCTCAAATTCCACGCCCGCGCTCTCGACATTCCCGCCGGCGCCGCCAGCGATTTCATCGCCCGCACGCTAAAAGACGCCAAATCCTCTCTCGCCAGCAAAAAAATCATCACCAAAAAAGACCTCACTACCGCCGTCACCAAATCCCTTAAAAAATACCATAAGGATTTAGCCTACGTTTACGAAAATTATGATAAAATTATATAAAGATGGGAACTAAATACGATTACAACTACATTATTCTCGGCGCTCACCCCGCCAGTTACACTCTCGGCCTTGCTCTCGCCAAAGCTGGCAAGCGCCTCGCCATTGTCGAAAACCCCACCACCAGTTACATCGATTGTGGCTCTTTCGACATCGCTCGCAACGTCGGCTTAGATTTTTCCCATAATTATTATAATCTCTTAACGGACCCCGCCGTTCACGGCCAGCCCATTCACTGCAACCTCCCCACCCTCATCGCTGAGGAAGATCGCCTTTTTACCGCCACCAAAAACTCTTACGCAAAGCAACTGACCGAGCAGGGCGTCGACCTATTAAACGGTCACACCCACTTCCTAGACGACCACACCATCGCCATCGGTAGCGACCAACGCACCGCCAACGGCTTCATCATCGCCACTAGCGCCAGCCTCAAAACCACCGAAATCTCCGGTCTAGACCGCGTCAACTACCTCACCCCCGACACCGCCTTCCGCATCCGTCGCCTCCCCGAATGCGCCCTCGTCGTCGGCGGCGGCCCCACCGGCGTCGAAATCGCCACTTTTTACGCCGAGCTCGGTACCAAAGTCATCATCATGGAACGCGCCACCCGCCTCCTTCCCAAAGAGGACAAAGAAGTCAGCGACGCCGTTCACCGCCACTTCACCGAAGACCTCGACATCACCGTTCTCACCGGCTCTCGCCTTATCGCCCTCGACCAAGACGCCACCTCCAGCGTCGCCATTTTTACTAGCAAAACCCAAGAAAAAATGGTCCGCATCGACTGCATCGCCCTCGCCACCGGCTCCACTCCCAACATCGAAAACCTCGGTCTCGACAACGCCGGCGTCAAATACAAACGTACCGGCATCCTCGTCGACAAATACCTCGTCTCCTCCGCCAAGAACATTTTCTGTCTCGGCGACGCCACGAGCACCGAAGATTCTTCCCCCGAACGCACCCTCGCCGAAGCCGAAGTCCTCATGAGCAACCTCACGGGCAAAGTCAAAACCACCGCAAACCACCGCACATCCGCTCGCATCATCCGTACCAACCCCGAAATTGCCATTGTCGGCCTAAACGAACGCGACCTCCTCGCTCGCGACCTCAAGGCCAAGCGCACTCGCCTAGACTTAGCCACTTTTCCTCGTCTTCACGCCACCGGCTTCGCCAAACTCCTAACCGACCACACTGACCACCTCCTCGGCGCCTCCATCGTCAGCCCCTCCGCCTCGGCTCTCAGCTACACCTTCTCTCTCGCCCTGAGCCGCCACCTCTCCTCCATCGACAACATCCTATAAATATAGACTTATTTTTAATATAGCCAGCATACGTTAGATCTGTTTTGTAATCAAAATCAAAATGAGGACATGCGCCTCATTTTGATTTCGTACTGGTTTCTTTTGCTGGACTTTTTTCCCAAAGAAAAGTCCAAGTTACAAAAATGAGCCTACGTTAGGGGGGTAACGTAGGCTCATTTTTGCCCTGAATCTTTTATAGTCCTTCAGAACCCTGAGACTTGGTTGTGGGGGCTAGATTTGAACTAGCGACCTTTTGGTTATGAGCCAAACGAGCTACCAGGCTGCTCTACCCCACGATACAAGCATTGTGGTCTCACCACACTACTTATTATACACCACCGCCTCACAAAAGTCAACACTTTTTCGCAACTTTTTGCAACTTTTTTATTCTTCGCAACCACACCTCGCCTAGTCGCATTTTCCCCCTTTACTATTACCACCCGCATCATCATAATAGTTACACTCGCTCGTCACCGTCATATCCTTCGTAAGCGACGCACCGCTACCCTCGCCAAGCAACTGCAACGCATACATCGGATAGGCGAACGATGTGTCCGAAGTCTCCAGCCGCGTTTCTATTCGTCGCACCAAATCGTTTGCTCGTCCTGTCGAATCCACCGTTACTTGCGCATCCCGAATCAGCACCGGATTATTGTAATTATCATCACCAACATAAAACTCCATCGCAAACTCCGTATCCGGCTGCCCATACGGCAAGTTTACTACAAACATAAACGTCTCGTTACTACGATCACCGCCAATTACTCCCGGCAGCTCTATGTACGTAGAACACACAAACTCATCCGTCCCGTTCTCATCGCAATACACCCCAAACGGCTTATTACTAATATATCGGTCGTTCGTCTTTGTCACATTATCCACCGAAACATCATTTCGTTTCTTATCGCTATCCCACACCCCTACATAACTATTTTTATCAGTTTCCGACGCAGCTCCAGAATCGCTCATCGGCACTAGATACAACGTCGCCCTATCCGTGCATGCATCGCCACTACCGCATCTTCTCTCCAGCGCAGCAACCGCCCCCTCGCCCCCAGCTTTTTTCAAATTATCTCTGTCAATACTCTGTGTATTACTATCATACGCAATATCAAAATCCGTCAACCTAAAACTCCCCGCCGTTTGCACCAATTGCAACTCCACCGTTGGTGGTGCCACCGTTTGCGTACTTTTCGCCGGCTGAAACGCCACTCGAACACCAGAATCGTTACTCACAGTATTACCAAAATAAAGCGACATATCGGCTCGCGTCAAATACCAGCTCAGTCTCGCTCGCTTGATGTCTTTCGCCGCCACTTTTTCACCATCGAAAAACACGTTATCAAAATTCAACGCCACTATCCGGTTAGAATTTGCCGACGACAACCCCGCCCGGTAATCTTTTTGCTCTGTCGCAATTCTCACGCAAGTATATGCCTGGTTCATCTCGTCAGTCACGTTACCGCTCGTAGTTACAGTATCACTGATCTTTACCTCGTCCTGAGCTGATTCGCCAATCCTCCCTAAAATATGTCCCACCATATAGCAATCTGGTTCCTGCTGCATCCAATAGACAATCTCCCCACAAGTCACAGCCCCGTCCCCATTCGGCGCTGTCGCAATAGCACCCTGTTCTCTGCACCTCCGATAATTCGCATACGCCAATTTCGCATCTTCCACCCCCGCCAACGCCGAATCATACGCCGACTGCGACAAATCATCATTCGCCGTCCTCGTTATTTCCGACAATATCACTGTCGAAAACCCCACCGACACTACCGTTAATATCAGCGTTGAAAACGCCACAATATAAAACGATGCCACCCCCCGTCGAAACCCCATGCGTATTTTTCCTTTCATCTTGTTATATCTCCACTTGCCTGCGCGGCAAAATTAAATTTATTAATCGCACAATAGTCAAAATCTTCCCTTGCATAATCCGCTGGCGGGATGCAATTCTGCCCCGTCCCTTTGATATTAATCCCCCCTCGCACCGTCCCTACTATAAATGATACTGCATAAAACATATTATTTCTAGTCGAACTTATCGCCGGCTTCGCCGTATACAAATCATATAGCACCAAGTCATTGTTATTATCTCGCGCCAAAATCTCCTCCGGCGCCTCATTCTCATCCGTAGTTGGATATGTATAAACCGTCCCCTGGTTCATAATATTAAATTCGCTTGTAATGTAATCATTATAATCTTCCATCGTTTCGTGAGACCAGTACATAGATTTTCCGTTCTCAAAATCATTCACTGCATCAATTACTTGCCGCATCTTCGACACACACACCGCTCGTGTATCATCCCTCACCTTCAACAATCTAAACATTCCTACGTTATCCTCGCCGTTGCCAAAAAGACCGTCATTACTCGTCCAATTAGCTTTCCCTACCGCCTCTTCGGTCGTCCCGTCTATCGAATATTTCAGGTACGCCGGCTCAGCGCCCTCAACCTTTCGCTGTTTGTCTCTGCCTCCATTCTCTATAACATTCGAATTTGCATCATCCAAGAAATACCCCGAATTCCAAATATATGAATACGACCCCGTACAAAACGCCCCAAACACCGGTACATGTTCAATTGTTTCGACATCATCCAAAGTTACATCGGCATATTTTGTTACCCTAGTAAAACTATCTGCCCCGTCCTCCAGACATTTTTTTCTCCCTTCAGAACCTTCATCATAATAATCCACACACAGCGACGTTACCGCATCCGACGACGAATTTTGCACCGCCATCCGCAGCTCATCCACCAAATCCATTCCCGTCGTATTAATCTTATTTAGCGTCATCCCCCGCTGGTACGACGACACCGCATTTTGAATCATTACTACCATCAAAATCGACAACGTCCCAATAAAAACTAGTGACAAAGACAACTCAATCAAAGTAAAGCCACGTCGTTTCGCTTTCATATTCCTATTATACCACAAGCTTTTACCGCCTAACGACATCTATTCTCCTCGCTATCAAGATCAATAATCTGTACCCCCGATCCATTTCTCGCATTCTCTGCTATCCTAATATCCCGCCGGTTGTCCGTTTCTACCCCATACCCAAACGGATTCAAGCAAAAATCAATCTCCCGGGCCACAAACGCACCATCCTCTTCCTTTGTCAAACCCAAAACATTCGTAAGTAAAGTGCTCATTTTAGCACCCATTTTTTCTTGATTTTCTATCGCCTCATTTATCTCTATCACTTTATTGCTAACTAGCGTATTTATTGTTCCAGACCGCGGATGCCTCACCACCAAAATCGACCCCTTAAAAGCCAACTTTTCGTCTTTCCTAAATTGTTTGTCCTTATCACTTTCCGTAGTTTCTATCTCTGCCCCCCATCTCGGCACATAATCCGTCACTTCCCCCGCCGGTACCCATTCATGAATATCAGTCACCGATTCACCTTCCTTCACCACTACCTTTTTATCATCATTTGTTACACCCACTACCGCATTCGCCCCCAAATTTTTCAATAAAGTCACCACATTTCCCGTCCCCGTTCCCTTAGCATCCCCCACCACATCATACACGAATATCTGCTGCCCATAAGTCGCATCCGTCGCCCCGTTAACCGGTTGCCCCTGCAAATCCATCGACTCGCCAAACACCACCAACTTCCCATAAATCGCTATCTCCGCATTTCCACTCCCCACCGTCTGTGGATTCGACACTTGCGAATAAATGCTCCGCCAAAACTCCGCATACCCCTGCACCGCATCAAAATACCGCTGCTGCCATATCGACCCCTGTGTCGCCGTAATTATTCCCACAAACAACACTGCCGTTACCGCCAAAAACAACGAAACCTCCACCAAAGTAAAACCAATCAGTTTATGCTTTCTCATGCTACAATTATATCACGGAAACAAAAACGTCATCCACTTTTCAAAATTAGAATACTCTTTCTTTTCTTCCACCGGCGCCACTACCTCTTGCTCATGCTTATTTTTCGCCATCTCCGAGTTCTCCGGCAAATACACCATATGCTCGCCCTCGAGCTGCTTATTCGCCATCTTTCTCGCCGCCAGTTCTTGATATTCTTCACTCTTATAATACTCATTCGTCAGTTCCGCCGTTTCAACCTCCATTTTGACCAGCTCCAAATTCTTTTTTTCAGTATCCAACTTTTCCGAAAGCTCCCAGTTTTTGCTCATCGACACAATCGAATTATATGTCCACACCAAACATAATACTACCGCTATCACAAGCGCCACGTTCTCTACCGAAAGATAATCATGTGAGAGTTTATACTTCGCCTGTCGCCATTTTATCCCGCTCATGTTTCTATTATACCATTTTTTGTGCTATTATATATATAAGTGGGGATGTAGCTCAGTTGGTTAGAGCATGCGTCTTATACACGCAGTGTCCCTGGTTCGAGTCCAGGCATCCCTACCATGAATTATTATGGGTGGTAAAATCAAACAATCATTACGCAAATTACGTCATGCACGCATCAAGAGCTGGATTTTGATGCTACTTTTAGTACCACTCGGTTTTATCGACGCCACCCTCCTACGCGAAGATCACATCAAGATGACCGAACTTCGCGACCAAGTTCTCGCCATCGACGCCAAAATCAGCGACAGCACCACCGCCGAAGACGAGCAACAAATCGACGACGAATTAAAAAACGCCCTCATCGCCTTAAAAGAATTCACCTTTGGCAACATTGTCATCAACATTATCGACGACAACGGCATCCAAAAAGTTACTTTCGGCACCGGTCCTTTCTATCTCGAGCACCAGTACCTCCGCGCCGCTCGCCATGCCCTAGAAAAGGCCGAAAAGTCCCTCACCTCCGACAACAACCCCAATGGTAACATCTACGGCGAAGCCGGCGCCATCTGCAAAGCCGCCGCCCTAGAAAACGGCTGGACTTGGGACAACGTCAACTTTATCAACTGCATGATGACCGAAATCAACAAATACCCCTCCGCCGCCGAAATCCAAGACACCATCATCGCCAAACTCCCCTCCACCGAATTATACCGCCATAATTACGCCTCGCCCATCTGGGCACCCACCCTCACCGGCTTTATGTTGCTCTCGACCGCCGCCATCATTATTGTAATTATTATCCGCTTCATCATTTACATCGTGCTTAGGCTTTCCCTGTTATTCGTCTAAAATCCAATTTTTTCTCAAAAAACCTCTTGACATTTTTCTCCTAGAGACATAAGATAAGAATATATTAACTTAAGGAGGAAGCTTAAATGGCTTACGAACATACCAACGGTAAAGGTATCAAATACTATCTTCACAAATCCGAAGTAACCCTGCGCGGTGGCAAAAAGCAAACTATCTATTTCTTCACCAAAAACGCCGAAGGTGGCAAAGGCACTCCATGTGACCTACCAGCCGACCGCATGGTCTGTGAGAATCCCCGCAATGGCTTCTTGACTCTCAAGAAAAAAGCTTAATTTTAATCACTATGCAACAAAATAGTCCGCTTTTAGTGGACTATTTTGTTAAAAAGCACTAGCATTTTTCAAAAAAACATGCTATAATTAAATTTATAAAAGTCATACACAAATAAACAAGGATACAAAAATGCGAACTAAAACTATTGCTAAAGTTGTAGCTTTAGGCTCTTCTATGGCCCTAGCATTGGCCTTAGCACTCACTCTCTTGCCAGGAGCCTTTGCCGATCAATCCGAAGACCCCACCACCCCAACTAACAACGATCCCGTCTACGTCGACCCCATCGTCAAAGTCTTGGGCGAGCCCTATCTCTACACTGGCGAGCAAATCTGCCCCGCCAATCTACTAGTCATCGCCGAACTCGACGATGAATCCATCGTTACCCTGCAACCTCACCAAGATTACAACTACACTTGCGGCGAAAATATCGAAATCGGCTCCGACTCTGGCACCATCGACCTCGTTTCACTACCCAGTAGCGCCTATGAATTTGACGACCTTACCGTCGAATTTGGCATTTGGGCTGGCCTCCAGAACATCAATTACGAAAACACCACCATTACCAAAACCTACGGCGACGGCGATTTCATCAACCCCCTCACCAAAACCACTGTTTATGGTGACATCTTTTACGAATCCTCCGACGAAGATGTTGCGTTTGTCGACCCATACACCGGCGAAGTTACTATTATGATGCCAGGCGAAACCGTTATTACTGCCACTGCCGAAGATTTTGGCGACTACGCCCCTGCTACTGCCACTTACACTCTCATTGTCGACAAGAAGGAAGTTTACATCACAAGCGCCGAAGCCGACGATAAAGAATACGACGGCACCACCATCGCCGACATCATCGACATCACGCTCAATGACGACGGACTAACCGAGCTTGCCGATTTCGACATTATTGCTGATTTCGAAGACAGTAACGTCGGTGCCAACAAAAACGTCAATGTTACCATCACCCTCACCAACGAAGCGTTCAAATATTACACCGTAGCCGAACAAACCTATACTACTACCGCCACTATCGTCCCGTATGACATTTCCACCGCCTACGCAGACCTCTTGGAAGACAATCTTGTCTATTCCGGTATCACTAATCATCCAACCGTCGTCGCTTACGCCTTCCTAGATCGCCAATCCGATGCTTACTACCTAGACCCAACCTCAGATTTTACCATCTCCTATCCAGAAGATTCCGTTAGCGCCGGCCACAAGACCCTCCTCATCACCGGTCAAAACAACTTTTCCGATACCCTCGAAGTAGACTACACCGTCAACCAATACAGCCTCGCCGCCAGCAACATTTCTCTCGAATACACCACTGCCTACTACGACGGTTCGGCCAAAGAACCCGCCGTCACCGTCAAAATCGGCAACTTCATCGTTAATCCTGACGAATATACCATAGTTTACGATAACAATATCGCCATCGGCACCGCTACTGTCACCGTTGCCGCCAAAGACAATGTCAACATCAAAGGCAACGCCACAAAATCTTTCGACATCACCGCCAAGCAAATTCTCAACATTCACGGTATCGAAAGCCAAGCCGTCACCTACACCGGCTCACCCGTCGTTTTAAACGGCACCCTTATAGTCGACGCCAACTCTGACGGCATCACCGCAAATGACCTCGCTACCACTTGGTATGACCAGTATGGTAACATCATCGAACACCCTATCGCCGCCGGCTCTTACACAGTAGTTTACAGTTACAGCAACGACCACTACCAAGGCGGTCTCAGTGTCGATTTCACTATCGAAAAAGCCATCTCGCCCACCCCAAAAGAGATGACTGCCAACCTCTCTACCGAAGTCAACAACTATCTCGACGAAATCGCCGGCGAGCGCACTCCTGGATTTTTCTGGGTCGACGAGTCAACCCTCGTCAGCAAAGGTGCCCATAATTACGCTGCCACTTATACCTACAATAACGACTCTAGGAATTACACCACCCTCACTCTCAGCGTACCAGTTTACGGCATCACCCGAGTCAATATCGACCTCATGGTCGACGCCGGCGAAGGCTACGCCGAAGCCCCTTCCGATGCCCTCGAGCACGACACTGTCGTTGTTACGCTCGAGCCCGATTCCGGATACGAACTAAAGAGCATCATCGTCAATGCAGCCGATTTCACGAACGCCGTCGAAAACAACACTCTTTCCATCTACGTCGGCACCAAAGATTTGCATATCACCGTTAGCTTCCGCCGAGTTTATAATGTCATTGAAGGCGACGGCGAAAATTTCATCGTCAATGACAGTGGTGAGTTAATCAGTTTCCGCATCAACGCTGACCACACTCTCTTCGAAAACGGTGGCAAGGTTTACGTAGACGGTGAGCTAGTCAATGAAGGCTACTATACCCACAAAACCGGTAGCACCATCATCACCTTTACCAAACAATTCCTCGACCTATTAACCAGCGGCAATCACCAAATGACCGTGGTCTTTAGCGACGGCGGCGTTGCCCATACCAACTTTACCGTCGAGAAAGGCGAGACCATTAAAGTACCCGACACTGGTTTCTTCACTGGAGAAGGCGCCGGTGCTAGAATCATCGGGCTCACCGCCATCGTCCTATCCATCACCGGCGTTCTCACCGTAATCATCAAACGCCATCCATGGGGCCACAAAGTCGATTTCGACTAGTCACCATCTTGCGCAAGACAACAAAATAGTCCCAAAGTGGACTATTTTGTTAACCTGTGTTACAATAGAAGATATGGATAGACTACAGTTTGATGGGCCTGTGGTGCTCGCAGTATTAGATGGGGTAGGTTTGGCACCAGATGGGCCAGGCAACGCAGTCAGCCGAGCGCGTACACCTTTTCTCGGGCAGGCCGCCAAAGATTACTTACACGTAGCATTAGACGCTTCCGGCGAGGCCGTCGGTTTGACGCAGGGCCAAATGGGCAACTCCGAGGTCGGTCACACCACCATGGGCTCTGGTCAGATCTTAAAGCACGGCATCGCCCGCATCAACACTGCTTTCGACTCCGGCGAAGTCTGGGGTTCCGAAGCTTGGCGCACCGCCATCACTAAAGCCTTAAACGGTGGCACACTTCATTTCGCTGGCATTTTTTCCGACGGTGGCGTCCACAGCCACATCGCTCATCTCGAGCAAATGATTACCAAAGCCTATAACGATGGCGTCCGTCGCATCCGTGTCCATGCTGTCTTCGATGGTCGCGACGTCAATCCTTACAGCGCCGAAAATTACGTCCAACGTTTCGAAAACTTCGCCCGCAAGTTCGACGGCGCCGACATCAAAATCGCTTCCGGCGGCGGTCGCATGGTCTGCGTCTCCGATCGCTACGAAAACGATTGGAATATCGTAAAGCGCGGTTTTGATATGATGGTCAAAGGCGAAGCCAACTTTTATTTCCGCACCCCCGAAGAAGCCCTCAATATTCTCCACCGTATCACTCCGGACGTCCAAGATCAAAACCTAGAACCCTTCGTCATCGTTGACGACATGGATCGGCCCATCGGCCTCGTTGAAAAGGGTGACGCCCTCATCTATTTTGACTTTCGCGCCGATCGCGCCATCGAAATTGCTCAAGCTTTCACCTACTGGGACTTCCCCTACTTCGACCGCGGCGATTACACTCCCGACGACGTTTACTTTGTCGGCATGACCGAGTACAATTCCAACACTCACGTCCCCGAGCATCGTCTAGTCCAGCCCCTTACCGTCCGCGAAACTTTAAGTCGTTTCCTCAGTATGCGTGGTGTCTCCCAACTCGCCGTCTCCGAGACCGTCAAGTTCGGCCACGTCACCTATTACTGGAATGGCAACAGTTACGAAAAGTCCACCGGCGAAGAGTTCATCGAAATCGAAAGCGACACCATGCCCCTCGAAACTCGCCCCTGGATGAAAACCGCCGAAATCACCGACACCGTCATCCAAAATCTCGACCACTACAAATTCATCCGCCTCAATTTCCCCGGCGGCGACATGGTCGGCCACACTGCCGACATCGGCGCCACCATTCTCGCCATGGAGGCCATCGACCTCTCCCTCACCCGCCTCGCCCACGCCGTCGACGAGCACAAAGGTATCCTCATTATTATCGCTGACCACGGCAACGCTGAAGAACTCCTCGACACCGAAAATCACGCAAAAACTTCCCATACCACAAATCAAGTCCCCTGTATCTTCTATGACAACACCGAAAATCGCAACTTCTACGAATTATCCAGCCTCCCCCACCCCGGCCTCGCCAACCTGGCTTCCACTCTCGCCACCCTCCTCGGCTATCACGACTACCCCTCCTCCTGGCAACCCCCTCTCATCCACCTCAAATAATTTTCAGTTATTCAAGACAATTTGTTGTAATCGAGGGACATAAAGAAAAAATCTTTGATTTTTTCGCCGAAGGGGCGAAGCGACGTGATATAATCGAAGATTATCACGTCGCGAAGCTCCCGAGATGCAACAAATTGTCTTGAATAACCATATTATACGGCGGGGATTTGTTGCGTGATGCAGTGGATATTACCACCACCGAGCAAGATTTCTCGCGCATAAATCGGCTCAATTACTCGGTCCGGAAACAATTCTTTGAGCACTCGCACCGCATCCGCATCATACGGATCGTTAAATATCGGCAAGATAATCGCCCCATTGCAGTTATAATAATTCACATACGACGCCGGCAATCTGTCGCCTTCATTCCGCGGGAACGTCCCCTCCACTACATCCACCCCCTCCGACTCTTCCTTCGTAATCGTCACTACTCGCGGTACATGAATCTTATGAATCTCCAGCTTCCGCCCCTTTGCATCCGTCTCGGATTCCAAATAATCTAGCGCCGCTTTTGAACGCTCATACTGCGGGTCAGATTCATCATCCTCCCATGCCAGCACCACCTTCCCCGGTGCCACAAACTGACAAATATTGTCTACATGCCCATTAGTATCCTCATCTTTATAAATCCCGTACGGAATCCATAGCACTTTCTCTGCCCCACAATAATCTAGCAAATATTTTTCAATTTCTTCTTTCGATTTACCCGGATTCCGACCTTCGTCTAGCAAAGTTTCTTCAGTTACGAGTAACGTTCCTTCACCATCTGAGTGAACCGAACCGCCCTCCAACACAAAGTCATCCGTCCGATACCGATCCACCCCCTCCACCGCTGCCATTTTTGCCGCAATCGCATCATCGAGATCCCAAGGAAAATAAATCCCATTCACTAGTCCGCCATAACCATTAAAAGCCCAGTCCACTGCCCGCATCTCCCCCTTACCATTCACTACCATCGTCGCACCAGTATCCCGTATCCACGAATCATTATTTGATATTTCCACTACGGAAACATTCTTCATATTCATACCAAGTACATGCGCATACTGCGACTGATTCACTCCCAGCACCACCGGCTCATACTTTGCAATAGTTTCTACCACTTGCCGAAAAGCCTTTTGCGCCGGCTTCGCCCCATCCCGCCAGTTATCCGGCCTCTCCGGCCATAGTAGCCACGTACACTTATGTGGCGCCAGTTCCGACGGCATATAGAATCCGTCTTGTTTCGGTGTTGATGTTAATTTCATAATTTCCCTTCCAAAAAGTCCGCAAAAACTTGCGGACTTTTTTATTCTTAACGTTTTATAGCTTTTCTTTTGCCCGAAGTCATTTTTTTCTTCCGGTCTTTTCGACTCATATTCAGCACCATGATTTCACCCACCACGATACACACAACGGTCGAAATAATTAGCACGTTATTTTCTTCCCACGTCAGCGCCAAATCATCCGGATAAAGCACTAAGGTGAAGAATAGCGACACAAAGAGCAGAATCAGTGGTACCAACCCCATTAGCCACTTCATCACCGGGCCAACTTTTACCCAGTAGCCATTCTTAACCTGCGGTCCCTTCTTATGCAACTTGATAAACGCCGCAAACATCGGAATGTACGAAAAGAGCAGACACACCAGCGACAGCGAGAAGAATGCCCAGAACATGTTAGAGAAGTTCACTAAAAGTTCCTCATCCACTCCCATCTCAGGCAACACATATCCAATGAAGATACCCACCACCGACAATATCGCCGAGATAATCCCCGTCCAAATACTGACCACATACGGCGCACCGTCTTTATTGCGCTTCGCCCAAGACTTCGGGAACGCCCCATCCTCTGCTGCATACGCAGTTACCGAGTACACCCCAAACGTCCAAGACGAAATGTTCGAAATCAGCGTGAGGATAAATAGCCCACCTACCACAATTGTGATAGCCTGAATAGCAGCTTCACCGATTCCCGCATTCGCCATTAGTACATTATACGAATCGAGGAACCCAGTGTTAGTTTCGATTTCCGAGAACGGTGTCCCCACTCCCATACCAAAGGACGGGAAGATATAGAAAATCGCGATCAAGATACCACCCAGCACAATCGCCTTCGGAATTTGCTTTTTTGGCTTGTCCATGTCATCATAAAACGTCCCGACCACCTCAAAGCCTAGCATATTGAAGATAATCAGCGCCACAAACGACAATCCCGCCCAGTCAATACCCCCATCTGCCGATGCTAGTGGTACAAAATCTTGCCACCCCTCAATCGGGTTCGCCGTACCTTTAGTGAACAGTACATACAACCCCAAGAAACCAATCGCACCCAGCAAAACCATCTTGATCACCGCGCCAATGTTTGATACCCAGTCCGACTGCGAAATCCGGAGCATCCCCAGCACCGTCACGAGCGCAATATAGAATAGCTGGATTGCCAGCACCATCCACACTTCCATCTCGATACCAAACATCTGCATGATCATCGTGGTAATGAGGTCGGCGAGTGAAGCAATCCACAACGGAAAGTTTACCCAGTAGAACCACGCCACCCTAGCAGCCCACTTTTTCCCAAAGGCTTTCTTGATCCAGGTGTACATACCGCCCTCGGACGGATATTGCGTGCCCAACTCTGCCGAGATCAGAGCATACGGCACAAAGAAACCGATGAGCATAATCGCCCACCAGAGATACATTTGATTCCCAATAGCCGCCGTCGGTGCCACCGCGTCGCCCACGAGAATAATACAGACCGTCGCAAAAACTGCCGACAACAGCCTGAACTTATATTTTTTCTTTGGCATTTTAAGTTTTTCTCCTTTCTTTTAATTTTTGCCAATAACCAAAACAAAGTTTCTACTAAACTGCAGCCTCCTTTTGACTCTTAATATAATCGAGCGTACTCTGCGCTACCCCGCCAAAATAGAGCACTAGTCCTCGTTGCGCTGTCAAACGATTCTCTGCTTCATCCCAAGCCACCGAGTTCGGGCCATCCAGCACTGCATCCGTCACTTCCTCATTTCGGTTTGCCGGCAAACAATGCATAAACTTGCACGCCGGATTCCCCGTCGCCGCCATCAGTTGCTCATTCACCTGATATTTCGGATAAAAATCCTTCATGTATTCTTCTTTCGGCGTCTCAGCATCATACAGCCCGTACCACACATCGGTATAGATAAAGTCCGCCCCCGCTAGACACGTCGGATCGTCGCTCCAAGCACACGACCCACCATACTTAGCTACATTTGCCTGTCCAATTCCTAGCCACTCGTCCGAAATCCGATGATTTTCCGGCCCATAATGCACAAAGTTCATCCCCATTTTCGTCGTCATCTCGCACAGCGTATTACACACCTGCGTCGCATCCCCCACAAACACCACCTTCACCTGCGAAGCCTGTTTCCCCTCCGGCCAATGGTCAAAAATCGTAATCATATCCCCCACCCCCTGCGTCGGATGCACCCGGTCGCTCATCCCATTAATCACCGGCACCGCCGAATAACGCGCCAACGCTTCAATCGACTCATGCCTATCCACCCGCGACATCAGCATATCACACATCCGCCCCAGCACGTGCGCCGTATCTTCAATCGTTTCATGTCCACCCAGCTGTATCGCCCCCGGCGCCAAGTTCAGCGCGTGTCCTCCCATCTGCACCATCGCCACCTCAAACGACACTCGCGTCCGCGTCGATTTCTGCTCAAAAATCATCCCGAGCGACTTATGATATAGCGAGTTCAAATATCCGCCCCCCTTAATATATGCTCGTACAATTCGCGATGTATTAATAATATCTAGTATCTCCGACTGGTCAAAATCCGCCGTATCGATAAAATCTTTTCTTGTTGGTTGTTTGTGTGTTAAATTATACCCATCCATATCACCATTATATCACAATAACCATAATTATAATCAAAATCACTTAGTCACCACGGTACCGGCTTTCTTAGCCAGCGCCAACTCTAGCATCTCAATATCCGTAATTATCCCCACTCCACCTTTTTTCGCAAACTGCATCGCCGCTTCCACTTTTGGTAGCATCGACCCCGCTTTGAAATACCCCTGTTTCTCGAGCCTCGCCAGTTCGCCCACCGTCGTCTTAAATATTGCCTCCTGTTCCGGTGTGCCATAATTAATATACGCATTCGGCACCGCCGTCACACTCACAAACATATCCGCCCCCACCAGCTCTGCCAACTTCTCCGCCGCAAAATCCTTATCAATCACCGCATCCACCCCGCGTAGTCGCTTCAGTACTTTTGTTCGATATACCGGTATCCCCCCACCCCCCGCCGCAATCACGATGGCCCCATCCGCCACTAAATCTGCAATTGTCCTTTTCTCCACAATGTCCACCGGCTTCGGCGACGCCACCACCCGACGCCACCCCCGCCCCGCATCCTCACGCACCACCCAGCCTTTTTCACGCGCCAACTTCTGCGCCGTCTTAGCATCATAAAACTGCCCAATCGGCTTCGTCGGATTAGCAAACGCCGGATCTTTCCGGTCCACCACCACCTGCGACACCACCGTCACCACCTTCCGCTTCATCCCCCGCCGCAAAAATGCATTACCAATCGCCTGCGCCAGCCAATACCCAATCTGTCCCTGGCTCATCGCCACCGCCGTCTCGAGTGGCATCGCCGGCGCCGCCACTGACGCCGCCGTCTCCTCGTGTATCAAAATATTCCCCACCTGCGGTCCATTTCCATGCGCAATCACAATTTCATATTTCCGCGACAAATCCGCCACTACCTCCCCCACCGACATCGCCACTTTTTTCTGCGCCTCTGCCGATACCTCCCCGTCACGTTGCAACGCATTCCCCCCCAGCGCCAATACTACTCGTTTTTTTGTCATATTAATACCTTTCTTAAAAATTCTTTAACTCGCTCAGTTTTGGGATACTCAAAAAACTCTCCCGGTGACCCCTCCTCGATAATCTTCCCTCTATCCACAAACACCACCCGCGTCGCAATCTCCTTCGCAAACCCAATTTCATGCGTCACTATCATCGTTGTCATCCCGCTATCCACCAGTTCATGAATCAAACCCAGCACATCGCCAATCGACTCCGGGTCCAACGCCGAAGTCGGCTCATCAAACAACAAAATCTTCGGGTTCATCATCATCGCTCGCACAATCGCCACTCGCTGCTTCTGCCCGCCCGACAAACTCGCCGGATACGCCTCCTGTTTCTTAACCAACCCAATATGCGAGAGCAACTTTCGCGCTTTCTGCTCAGCCTCATCGACGCTCATCAACTTCAACTTCACCGGCGCCAACGTCAAATTTTCCATCACCGTCAAATTATTTATCAAATTAAAATGCTGAAACACCATCCCCACCTCCTGTCGCACTTTCGTAACATTTTTGTCTGTCACCTCCACCCCCTCAAAAATCACTTTCCCCGTCGTCGGTTCTTCTAGCCTATTGACACACCGTAGAAATGTCGATTTCCCCGACCCACTCGGCCCCAAAATCACCACTTTCTCACCACGCTTCATTGCAAAATCAATTCCCGAAAGTACTTTATTATCACCAAAAGTCTTAGAAAGCCCCATTACCTTCAAAATCGGTTCATCCACCGACCCACCCATCGCTTTTTCACTCGTTGCCTTCATGCCCTTGCCTCACTTCTCCGCATTCGTTTCTCGATCATTTTTACCACTAACACAATCAAATACACCGTCGCAAGATAAAATAGCGCCGCCACCATCATCGGCACCACATAACTCGCCATATTTTGCCCCGACCCAATATCTTTCGCCGCCATGTTGAGATCATACATTCCAATCATACTCACAATCGCCGTCTCCTTCAACACCGTAATCACCTCATTTCCTAGCGCCGGGACAATATTCCGAATCGCCTGTGGCGCCACAATCCGCCAAAACACCGTCCGCCTAGACAGCCCCAGCGCCAACCCCGCCTCTCGCTGCCCCGGGTCCACCGACTGTATCCCGCCCCGTATCACCTCCGAAGCATACGCCGCCGAGTTTAACCCAAACGCCAGCACCGCCGTCACAATTTCCGGAAACCCTCGTATCGCAAAAATCACAAAAAACATGATAAACAGTTGCAACGCCATCGGCGTCCCCCGAATCACCGTCGTATATACCCTGCACACCAACTTCGGTATCACCAGCCACTTCGATTTCTCCGCCGTCTCAATCAGCGCAATCACCATCCCCAGCACCAGCCCCACGATAATCGCAAAAAACGCAATCTGTATCGTCAGCAAAAATCCATGGAGCAAAGAGTCAATATATTCCGGTGTGCTAAATAGTTCTCCGACCTTGCCGAAAAAATCTTCCATCACAAAAGTCCCATATACTTCAAAATCAACCGGTCAATTTCACTCACCCCCTCCGCATTTTTCGTCAACATCTCGCCCAGCACCTCATTAAACGCCAGCAAAAGTTCCGTCCGTTCCTTATTCACCGCTATGGCATACGCCTCCTCCACCGGATAATCATCCACCTCCGTCTCCCCCGCATAATATAGTGGCATCGCCGCCAAATTATCATTCTTCCCCACGATAAACTTCGCCGCCAGCTCGTCCGCAATCGCATAATCTATTATATGCGCCCCTATCGCATCCGCCGCCAATTGATGCGAATCAAACCCTTTAATTTTAGTCTCCGTATCTTTCAATACCCCCTCATCAATTTCGTCCGACGCAAACAAATACCCCGTCCCCCCAGTCTGCGACCCCAACGTCTTCCCCGCCAAAGCGTTCCACAAAACGTGCCCACCCCTAGACTCTATCCCCTCCGCCTTACTATATATAATATACTGTACCGAATTATAATAAGGTACCGAAAAGTTCACTTTTTCCGCCCTCGCCGGCGTAACAGTCAGTCCCGCCGCCCCCGCATCCGCAATTTTCCCCGCCGCCACGTTATCAATAATCACATCAAACTCCACATCCTTCACCTCAATTTTCTTCCCCATCCGTTCCGCCACCCGTTGAATAATCTCAATATCCACCCCCTTAATCTCCCGCCCCTCATAAAACTCAAACGGCGCAAAAAACGCATTTGTCTCCACAATATAATCCGCCGGCTGATTATTCACTACCAAAGTCACAACCAAAGCTATCACTCCCGCCAAAACCGCCAAACCCCCACCAATTACTAGTCCCTTCACCCACTGAACTTTTGTCGCATTTTTCTTACTTTTTCTATAATTCTTACGCTTCACCATACTACCATTATATAACAATTTTTGAATCGGAATTCACTTTCGATTCAAAAATCATCTTCTTTTCTTCTTGCTGAACTTCTTCTTTTTTAAAGAAAAAGTTCACTTTGAAGAAGAAGTTCACTTTGAAGAAGAAGTTTATAGGCTTCCACCCCAGGCTGGTCAAATGGATTCACCCCAGATAATTTCGCACTCACCGCACACGCCACCTCAAAGAAATATATCAACTCCCCAAAACCTTTTGCATCATACGTCGGCACATCAACACGTAGCACCGGTATCCCACCCTCCGTATGCGCCCGCGAAACCGCCGTCACCACCTTCGCGTTCAATTCATCCGTCGGATAGTCGATAATCGTCTCCCACAAATTCCGCCTCCCCTCCTGCATAAATTGCCCTAAAGAATGCAAATCTGTCGAATATATCACACTCGCCGGCCACACCCCCTGCCCATTTTTCCCCTCGCTCTCGCCAAACAGTTGCCTTAGCCACTCGTTAAAATATCTCGTCGCCGGCTCAAAACTCGCAAACACCTCCGTATCATAATTCCGTCGAGAAAGCGCATACCTCATCCACGCATACTTCACGCACACAAGTTCACTCACGCCACCCTCACGCATCGCCAAAGCCACCCGCTCCGCTTCCTCCGCCGCTCCCGATAAAAGTGCATCAATATCCACCCCCGCCACCGCCATCGCAAGCAGCCCCACCGCGGTCAGCGCCGAATACCGCCCACCCACGTTCGCCGGTATCGCAAACCTCGCATAGCCTTTCTCCACCGCCTCATCATGCAAAGTCCCCCGCTCGCCATCCGTCACCGCATAAATCCGCCCCGCCGCCCCCTCCTCACCATATTTTTCCACCAATTTCTGCCGAAAAACCTCAAAAGCCCTCTTCGGCTCCAGCGTCGTCCCCGATTTTGATATCACAATCACCGAAAAATCCGCCTCCCCCACCTCGAACACCGCCCGTGACAATTCCCGCGCCGACAGCGAATTTCCCGCATACATCATCCGCACCTCATCCTGCGCCATCTGCGCCTCGCCATCTGCCGAGAGCGCCTCAGCCACCGCCCGATGCCCCAGATACGACCCACCAATCCCAATACACACCACCACCTCCGACTCCTCTCGTATCTTCACCACTGCCTCTTTTATACGTGCCAGCTCCGCCATATCCACCTGCCTCGGTAGTTCCAACCATCCCCCCATCGCATCCTCAGCAATCTCCTCCAAAATCCGCCTCGTTTTCAGCTCATCCACCTCTGGCGCACAATTTACCGTAATCATAAAACCTCCAAATTACTACTTTTATTGTACCAAACCTTGCCTTTTTCCGCAAAGTGTGATATAATAAAAGTAATGGGGTCGTTCTTTTTTACTCAAAACACCAGCTTATAGCATCAAAATATCCAATTTTACAATATTATTAAATAAGCTTGCTGTCCGTATGCCACTGTGCGTACGTCTATCATATATGAGGTGTACCGACACGTGGCATCATATTCCGTTCCACCCCCTTTATAGCCCCTGGGTATTGTACCCGGGGGCATTTTATGCTATAATTAGCAAAAGCCCGAGTGGCGGAATTGGCAGACGCGCTAGCTTCAGGTGCTAGTGTCTTCACAGACGTGCAGGTTCAACCCCTGTCTCGGGCACCAACAC
>CAYNBW010000005.1:0-21430 GCA_964396015.1 uncultured Candidatus Saccharibacteria bacterium
GAGCTCGTCGAGATGGATGTGCGTGAGCTACTAAACAAGTACGGTTTCGACGGCGACAACGCGCCAATCATCAAGGGTTCGGCGACCAAGGCGCTCGAGGGCGACAAGGAGAACGAGGATGCCATCATGGAACTCGTTCACGCGATGGATGAGTACTTTGACATTCCTGAGCACGACCTCGACAAGCCATTCCTGATGCCAATCGAGGATGTCTTCTCGATTAAGGGTCGTGGTACCGTGGCTACTGGTCGTATTGAGCAGGGCGTGGTGAAACTAAACGACGAAGTTGAAATCGTCGGTCTGCGCGACACTCAGAAATCTGTTGTGACCGGTATCGAAGCCTTCCACAAGACTTTGGATCAAGGTCAAGCAGGCGATAACGCAGGTTTGCTTCTTCGTGGTATTGAGCGTGATCAAATTGAGCGTGGTCAGGTGATTGCCGCTCCTGGTTCGATCACTCCTCATACCGAGTTTGAGGCACAGGTTTACATCTTGAAGAAAGAGGAAGGCGGTCGCCACACTCCGTTCTCCAAGGGTTACAAGCCACAGTTCTACTTCCGCACCACCGATGTGACGGGCGAGGTTGAGCTTCCAGCCGACAAGGAAATCGTGATGCCTGGTGATCAGGTGACCTTTAAGGTTAAACTGCTCGCTCCGGTAGCGATGAACGAGCAAGACCGCTTCGCTATCCGCGAGGGTGGCAAGACCGTTGGCTCTGGTGTAATCACGAAGGTTATCAAATAACTAGCGGAGGAGCAAAAGCCCCTCCTAGCGACTTGGACTTTCGAACTTGTAATTTTTACAACGTGAGTCAGGAAAAAATATCCCTAAATTCGGGATATTTTTTCGCTGTCAGGTTGTAAAAATCACGTTCGAAAATCTGGTCTAAATCCCATTTATGTCGCTAGGAGGGGCTTTTGCTCCTTTGTTCGTTATTTTTATGCTATAATTACATATAAGTAATAGGAGTTTAAAATGGCAGAGAAGAGATCAGCCAAAACAACTGCGAAAAAGTCGGCGGGGAAAGCTACGGAAAAGGTAGCCGAGCAGTCGGGAGCAAAAACCAAAACATCGAAAAGTCCGGCGGAGGTCAGTAGTAAGAAGGCAGCCAAAAAGAGCGGGTCGAAAAAAGGCTTAGTTTGGGGGCTGATTGGGGTGGGATTGGCGGCGGTTGCTGGGATAGTGGTGGCGCTGGTGCTAAACTTGAACCAGAACGGCACCGTGGGCGACCCGACGGCGATGCTAAGCTATTCTAGGTCGTTTTTCATCTCCGATGACAACAAGTATACTCTATGGAATGCTGACGGTCAGCGGCTGACCAAGGATGAATACAGCGAAATAACGAACTTTGTGGGCGGGTACGCGAGAGTAAAAAAGGATAACCAGTATGGGGTTCTCCGAGAGGACGGCAAGCCGACCGTGGAGTTTGGCAAGTACGGCATGATTACCAACCAAGGCGGACTCTATCTGGCGCAGGATGGCAACACCAAGACGTACTATCTGATTACGGGCGCTGGCGGCATATTGGCGCAGGGGAGCGACCTCAAGGTGTACGCTCCGAGCAACCAGTCAGCTGGGTTTGCGGCGGCAGAGATGGATGGCAAGTTGCGGGTCTATAACTATGCTGGCAAACTAATGACGGAAATCCAAGTGGCAGATGATGCGGAGGAGCCGACATTTAGTAGCGCGAAGGATTTTGGGGTGATGTATTACGCTGGGCAAAGTACTGTCTTTGATGCACGAAGCGGAGCAATGATGGCGACTCTTGCGGGGGCGGAATACAGTTTTGACTCGGTGTCGGATGACCGGACTATTATTATTCTCGAAAACGAAAGCGAGGATGGTAAGTACAAAATGCTACGGGGCGGCAGGATTTACGACTTGGATGAGGCCAAATATTATAGTATTGCGGACCGCGATATCATAATCGGGTACAATAGTTATTCGGAGTTGGCGTTGCTAAACAATGATTATAAAGTGGCGACTTGGGTGGATTCGTACCTGCAGCTCAAGGATATCTATAACTACGCAACTGAAAATAAAGATGGACGCGCGGAAATTTATCGCAATGGCGAGAAAATCAAAGAGTTTGGCGAGGATTCGAACGTGGCCGCCAGTGGGGTGCTATACGAGGACTATTACGCAATAGAAGAAGGTGGCAAGGCAATGTTCTACAACTTGGATGGTTCGGTGGGGATTAACCATGAGTTTAAGGAGATTAAGTCGATATTCCGCGAGCATCATCATGCGGTGGTGTCGGATGCAGAAGGTGAGTATTATCTCATTGACGCCAAGGGTAACCGCGTGGGCGACGCCACTGCTGCAAGCATTTCGATCCGCGATGGTGGTTATGAGCTCAAAAATAGCGACGGTAAATATGCGATTGCCAATACTGCCGGGAAATTGGTGACGGAGTTCAAGTATACCAGCACCTATTATCGCGACGATGCGGAGCCACGTAACATCTGGACCGGGCGGATTAGCGACAAATCGTTTGACGTGGTTGACGTAGCAAGCGGAAAGTTTATCCTTACTGACGTTAACGTGGACGGGTTCTATGCCAACTACTTCAAGGTAAAAAATGCCGATGGCAAGACCGAATACTACACTTATGATGGTAAATTATTCTACACCTCGGTGAAATAATATTTTCCGTCAATAATCAAAAGAAAAATCAGGACATGCGCCTGATTTTTCTTTCATTATTTCTTTGCTGGACTTTCTTTTTCAAAGAAAGTCCACTGTTTTACATTTTTATCTCGGCATCGACACCGGCGGGGAGGGAGAGGTTTTGGAGACTCTCGATGGTCTTGGGGGTGGCGTCGAGGATGTCGATCAGGCGCTTGTGAACCTTCATCTCGAAGGCTTCGCCACCAGTCTTGTAGACATGGGGAGACTTCACTACGGTGAAGGTACTGCGCTTGGTCGGCAACGGAATTGGGCCGGACACCTTGGCACCGGTGCGAATGGCGGTGTCAACGATTTGACGTGCGCTCTGGTCGATCACGCGGTGGTCGTAGGCCTTTAGCCGGATGCGGATAGTGAGGCCTTCGGATTTTTTGGATTCTGTCATTTTGTCCTTTCGCCCCTATAACCTCAGATGCACACTAGACGGTGCGTCGATGAGTTTTTAGGGGTAGATGATTAATTGATATATGATTTCATTATAGCACATTTTGCACGAAAAATCAAGATGCGGTATAATAGGTGGTATGAGCTTTGCTAGTTTCAAGAAGCGGTTTTACTTTCGCGTAGCGAAGTATTTTCGTTTTTTTGCGAACAAGGCGTTTTTGCGGTGGCATCCGCGGGTGATTGCAGTAACAGGGTCGGCGGGGAAGACTACGATGCTGAAGATGCTAGAGCACGAAATCGGGGAGCGGGCGCACTATTCACATGATGCGAACTCGGCGTTTGGAGTGCCGTTTGATATGCTGGGGCTTCGGGGAATACGGGGGTCGAAACTGAGATGGGTGTGGCTAATTCTGGCAACGCCATTTCGGGGGTTGTTTTATCGGCATAAAGAGCCATTTTATGTGGTGGAAATTGACGGGGAGCGACCGCACGAGGCGGAGTTTTTGGCGAAGTGGCTAAAGCCGGAGGTGACTATCTGGGTGTCGATCGGGCTGTCGCACGCGGTGCAGTTTGAGAAGGTAGTTGAGAGTGGGGAATATAAGGATGTGGGCGAGGCGATCTTGGCAGAGTTTGCAAATTTGCCGGCTAATACCACAGGACGGGTGTATATTGATGCGGACTCGAAGTTGATGGTGCGGGCGACGGAGGGAATCGAAGCGAAGGTGATACCGATTGATAAGGGGAAAATGAAGAAGTACGTGGTGTATCCGGATTCGACGGATTTTACCTACGGAGATACAACGTTTCATTTTGACCACCCGGAGCCGAAGGACATTGCGTTTAATTTGTTTGTGTTGCAGGATTTGATGAAGTATCTCCGGCTGAAGTTTAACCCGGATTTTGCGGGGATGGAGATAGCACCGGGGCGGAGCTCGCATTTTAAGGGGATGAAGGGCATTGACATTATCGATAGTAGTTATAATGCACACATGATTAGCATGGCGTCGACGCTGGACATGGCGCGGCGGATGCACGCGGAGCAAAAGTGGCTGGTGATTGGCGACATTGTGGACCAAGGGGCACTGGAGCAGGAGGAACATGAGCGGCTGGCGAAGCTGATTGCGGACGTAAAGCCTGACCGGGTAGTGCTGGTGGGGCGGCGGACGAAGCAGTGGACGGCGCCGCGATTGAAAGAACTGGGGGTGTCGGCGGTGGCGACGACCGACCCTAAGAGAGCACTGAAGTATATCGAGGGACATATTACTGGAACGGAAACGCTAGTGTTTAAGGGGAGTCAGTATCTGGAGTGGATTATTGAGAAGTTGTTGGCGGACCCGAAAGACGCCAAGAAGTTGTGCCGACGAGAAAAAGCGGCGGTGGCGCGACGAAAAAGTTGGGGGCTGGACTCATGAGTATGCCGGAAATAAAAGGTGGAGTTAAAATGGAAAAAACACCCGAAGCAAAGCAAAAAACGGTCGTATCACGAAAAGTGGATTTATATATCATTCATGGCTGGACTTATACGGTGGAACCCTGGGCCCATACGCTGGGGATTTTGAAAGAACTTGGGTTTAATATCAAGATGCTGCGGGTGCCGGGACTGACCGAGCCGAGCAAAAAGGTGTTTACGATAGACGACTACGCAAAGTGGGCGGACGAGATGATCCCGGACGGCGCGATTGCGCTGGGGCATTCGAACGGGGGACGGATACTGCTGAATTTGTGTGCGAAAAAGCCGGAGAAGTTGAAATATTTGATTTTGCTAGATAGTGCGGGAGTGCATGAACCGTCGGCAAAGAAGCGCCTAGTGGGAGGCTTAGCCAAAATCGGGCGACCACTGAAGAAAGTGCCGGTGATAGACAAGGCGTTTCACAAGATTACTGGGACGACGGATTATTCGCGGGCGCCGGAGAATATGAAAGCGACGCTGCAAAATATGCTGGAGTCGGATAAGAATTTGGATGTGTCGAAAGTGACGACGAAGACATTTATCCTGTGGGGAAAGAAAGATACCACGACGCCACCGAGGCAGGCGACGAAATTGTACGAGAGCTTGCCGAATGCGGATTTGAAATTTTATGCAAATTGGACACATGCACCGTATATTTCGAACCCGATGGAGCTGGCACGGGCGCTAGAAACGCTACTTAAGAGGATGAACGGATGAAGAAGCACTATTTTCTCGGCACGGCGGCAGGATGGAGCAGGGCGGAAATCGAGCGACAACGCCGAGAGGCCGGTACGCATCAGGACACTCTGAACCTCTATCACTATCTGTTCAGGGAATATGGCGCTAAGCAAGCGATTATCACGCGGAATGGACGGTCGGCGATTGCGGCGGCACTAGACACTTATCATCTGTTTGAGTGGGTGGAGCGACCGCCGGTGATGGAGTATCCAAACTTGCCGTATAAAGAGCTGATGAAAAAGCAGGCAGAGTACGAGAAACGTATACGCGAAAAATATCGCCATTCGCGTGGCGAGATTATCATCAATGGTTTGACTTGTCGAGCGGTAGTGCAGGGGGTAGAGGCGGCAAAATTCACCCCTGTGTATGCTGATATCGACAGAAAAACTCTGAATTTTACGGTTGAGACGCTTGAAAAGGTCGTGACGCCAGAGACAAAGGCAGTGATAGTGCAGAATACGCTAGGCAATATGGTGGACATTCGGGCGATTGAGCAGTTTTGCAAAAAACACGGACTGACACTAATTGAGGATTTGGCACACTGCGTAGGGCGGTTTTATCCGGATGGGCGCGAGGCGGGAAAGGTGGGGGAAATCGTGGTGTTTTCGTTTGGGAAAGAAAAATCAATTGACGTAGTGAACGGCGGGGCGGTGGGATTTCGCAACCGGAAGATTTTTATGATACCCATACCGCAGAAGGCGCCGCCGGAGGAGGAGGCCGAGCGGGCTAGGATGTATCCGACGTACGGGCTATGGTATCGGAGGCTATCGTATGTTGGTTTGCATGGGGTGTTGATGCGATATTTGCTGAAAACTGGGCGAGTGGTGAGGTCTGCGGAGGGGGAGATTGACTGGGAGGAGCGGGGACTGTCCGACTGGCAAGCGAAATTGGCGCTGGAGAAGCTAAAAAAGCGGAGACGGCTAGCCGAGAAGCCCTTGCGAGAGTTTTATTTGGTGCGCGATAGGGCACTGGTGCTTAGAAAATTGCGCCGGGCGGGGTATTATTTTGACGGGGTGTGGTACGACAAGCCGGTGGGACCGGCGAGGTATTATGCAGGAATAAAGTTTCCGGAGCGGGAGTGTCCGGTGGCTGTGGAAGTGGCGGAGCGAATCGTGAACTTGCCGAATTATTACAGTGCAAAGGAGTTGGCGCCGGCGCGGAAGATTATCGAAAAGTATGCGGAGAGCGTTGATGAATATGTGGAGGATGACAATGGATAAGAAGGCGATGCGGGCTTTGTGGCTGAAGACTTTGGAAAAACATCCGGAAGCGAATTTTTTGCAGTCACCGGAGTATGGACGGGTGAACGAGATTTTGGGCGAGAAGGTAGTGATTGAGGATTTTGGCGGGCGGGGATATGCGCTGATGATAGTGCGCAATGCGAAGCGGGGGCGGTACTTAGAAATACCTTGCGGGCCGTTGATGGATTTTGATAACCTAAAGGAGCGGATCAAGGTGTTTGATAGGATTACCGAGGTGGCGGAGCGCGAGAAGTGTGTGTTTGTGCGGATGCGACCGCAACTTTTGGCGACGCCAGAGAATCTGGAGATGCTTTCTGAGATGGGACTGAAAAAATCGCCGATGCATCTCGCGGCGGAGCATACGGTGATGATAAATTTGGAGGCATCGGAAGAGGCGTTGTTGGTGGGGATGCGCAGGCAGACGCGATATGAAGTGCGGCGAGCGGATAAGCTGGGAATTGAGGTGTTGTCGGGAAATTCGGAGGAACTGTTTCGGGAGTTTCACGAGGTGCAGACGGAGACGGCGCGGAGGCAGAACTTTGTGCCACCGTCGCTGGAAGTTCTGCTGGCAGAGCGGGAAGCATTTCGCAATAAAATCAAGATTTACGTGGCGCGGACAGCAGAGGGGGAGAAGATTGCGTATGGGCTGATTATCCGGGACGGGCTGGAGGCAGACTACTACGAGGCGGCCTCGACGGAGCTAAATCGGAAGTTGCCGGGGGCGTATGCGTTGCTTTGGCGGGTGATGCGCGATTTGAAAGCGGAGGGGTATGCGCGGTTTAACCTCTGGGGGATTGCGCCGGCGGGGCAGACACATCACCGGTATGCGGGGGTGACGACTTTTAAGACGGGATTTGGCGGAAAAATTGTGGAGTTTGTGCCGGCGCATGATTTGGTAATTTCGAAAGTGGGGTATTTGAAAGATTGGCTGGTAGAGACGGCACGGAAGAAGAGGAGGAGGCTATGAACGAGGAAGATGTGCTGAAACTTTTACAAGAGGCGGAGGACGCGGAGGAAAAAGTGCGAAACGAAGAGCGGGGAGCGTGCAATGAGTGAAATTGTGGACGCTTTGGAGCGAGCGGAGTGGGATGAGTTTGTGAGCTCACGGCCGGAGGCGAATTTTTTACAGTCGTGGGATTTTTATGAGTTCCACGTGGCGCGGGGAAAAAGGGTGGTGCGGCGGCTGGTGCGGGACGGGTCGAGTGGCGAGTCGCGCATAGTGGGGGCGTATGCGGGGGTGGTGGAGACGGCGAAGCGGGGGCGGTATCTTGCGATTGCGGGTGGGCCTTTGATTGACTGGAATGATACGGCGGTCGTGCGAGCGGTATTTGCCGATATTCGCAAGCAGGGGGCGAGGTGCGGATGCGTGTTTGTGCGGGTGCGGCCGCAGCTCCCGGAGTCGGAGGAGTCTTTGGCGCTGATGCGAGAGCTGGGGCTGGTGCGGGCGCCAATGTTTTTGTCGGTGGAGTATGCGGGGGTGTTGGACCTTTCACGGACGCGCGAGGAGATTTTAGCAGGGGCGTCGCAAGGGTTTCGGCGAAAGTTGCGCAAGGCGGAAAAGGCGGGGATTGAGCTCGCGGTGAGCGATAGTGACGATGCGATTGCCGAGTTTTGCCGGTTGGAAAAGTTGCACGCAGAGCGGCAGAAGTACGTGGCATTCTCGAGCGAGTTTTTGCGTAAGCAGTTTGAGGCGTTCCGGCGGGGCGGGGAAGTGCTAATATATACTGCGTCGAAGGACGGAGAGACTTTGGCACAGAACTTTATGATTTTTTACGGATCGGAGGCGAGTTATCATTATGGGGTGTCGTCGGAACTGGGGACACGGTATTCGGCGGCGCCACTTCTCCATCTCTTGGCGATGGACGAGGCGCGACGGCGAGGGTGCATTCGGTATAACCTGTGGGGGATTGTGGGGAAGGAGGAAAAGACGCATCGGTTTTATGGGGTGAGCGAGTTTAAGCGGTCGTTTGGGTGTGAGGAGTTACGATATACGCCGGCGCATGATTTGGTACTGAAATCTTTGGCGTATCAGGTGACGCGAGCGGTAGAATTGGCACGCAAAAAACGGCGACATTTGTAGATTTTGCTGGTGGTTGAATGCATTTTGGGTAGGAGTTGCCGGAATAATCAACCGCGCTCCCAAAAATGTGTTATAATATACATAGGCATTATAAAGAAGGGACTTTTATGGCACAGATTAACCGAAGATTTATTGATAAGCACTGGGGCGTGTTTTTGGTGCGGGGGATGCTGGCGGTGGCATTTGGGTTTGCAGCGCTGTTTGGTGTAATGACGGACCTCGAACTGGTAATTGCGGTTTTGAGTGTATTTTTGTTGCTGATGGGGATTGTCGACTCGGTAAGTGCGCTACTAGCATCACTAAAGAAACATGGGTGGTTCAACTCGGTATTGGATGCGCTGGTGGATGTGGCGGCGGCGGTGACGCTCCTAGTGTTTGCACGGACGGATTTGGTGGCGAGCCTGATTATCTTGGCGTGCTATACTTTTGTGTCGGGGCTAATCGACATATTCCATGGGTTTCTTTCAACGGTGGACCCGACCGACCGGTTTATTCGCGTGCTGACGGGGGTGCTGGGGTGCGTGATGGGGTTTGTGATTTTGAATGCCGGGGCGTTTGAGGTGATGACGTTTATCCGGTTCTTTGGGGCGTATATGCTGATTGTGGGGGTGACGAGCCTGATTTATGGCGTGCATAACCGTGCGCAGAATAACGAAGACCGGGTAGCGAGAAGGCAGGCAGCGAAGAAGGTGGCTAAGAAAGTGGCGGTCAAAAAGGTCGCTCGGGTAGTAGCGAAAAAGAAGACTGCGAAGAAAAAATAGTGGGCTGGATGGAATAAAAAGGATCCGGAGAAAAAGGAAAATGCAAGCGAATTTGGCGGGAGTGTGATATAATAGGGGTTATTAAGGAGGCTATGATGGCTAGAATCAGAAAGGCGATTATTACCGATGCGGGGTTTGCGAGTAGATATTTGCCGATTACGAAAACAATACCGAAGGCGATGGTGCCGATTGGGGCGAAGCCGGCAATGCAGCTCTGTGTGGAGGAGTGTGCGGTGGCGGGAATCGAGGAAATTATTATCGTGGCGACACCAAACACCAAAGCGCGGGAAATCTATGACGATTATTTCCATAATCCGGCAGGAAATGTGAAAGCCTTGCTTGAGAAGCAAGGGAAGTTGGAGCGGTTTGCACCGGTGGAGGAGGTGCTGAACTTCCCGAAGATTACGGTGATTGAACAGGATGCGAGCCTGCCGTACGGCAATGGCTCGCCGATTGTGTCGGCGAGGGAGTATGTCGAGAATGAGGAGGCGTTTGTAGTATTATACAGCGATGATCTGATTCTCGGCGGCAGCGATGTCAAGACCCTGGTCGAGACCTACGAGCAGAACCCGAGAGCAAAGGCGGTAATCGCAACGCAAGAGATGCCGGAGGAGGTCTGGAGTAAATACGGGATGGTGGCACTCAAGGAAAACGGGACGCTCTCGCATATCGTGGAGAAGCCCAAGACGCCGGATCTTAGCCCCAGTAACCTAACGAGTTATGGGCGGTATTTACTGACGCCGGAGGTATTCCAATATCTGATACCGAGCAATACCGGGCTGGACGGCGAGCTGTGGACGGTAGATGCCATTACACAGCTAGCCGAGCAGGGCGATGTACTAGTAGCGCATAGCGACGGGCACTGGGTGACGACGGGCGACCCGAAAAATTATTTCTTAGCACTTTTGCAATATGTATTGAAATACACCGACTATGGCGACGACGTGCGCGAAATCGTGGCACAAAATGCATGATTTTACGGGGATAAAATCGTAATTTTACCGGAATAATTAACCGCGCCCCGAAAATGTGTTATAATGGCATTAAGGAGAAATTTAAATGAACGTAGCAGAGTGGATTTTGGTCGTGATACTGTGCATGACGCTGTTTATTTTCCTAGTGGTCGGCATCGTGCTGATGGTGAAGTTACTGGGAGTAGCGGAAGAAGCACGTAAAGTGGTCATTAAGAGCCAAGACATCGCTGAGAATGCCAATGGCATTGTCAACAACGTACGAGGGATGACGTCGTTTGGCGGAGTGGTAGAGACTTTCGTCGATAAGTACGTCGAACCAAAGTTAAAAGCATATAAACCTAAAGAAAAGGAGGAGAAAAAAAATGACTGAAGAAAAGCAAAAGAGCGGTAAAGGTAAATTTATCTTGGGCGCTGCTATCGGTGCGGTAGCGGGAGCGGTGGCAGGACATATGATTTCGAAGAAAATGCGCGAGAGAAATGGAGTGTCGGACGATATCGAAGATGACGCCGATGAACTGGCCGACCGGATAGAAGATAAATCCCGAGAAGTAGCTCACGGGGCGAAAGATGCCGGAGACCGAGCATCAAAAAAGACCAAGGAAGCCGGCAAGAAGATTGCTGGTGGCGTGCGCGAAGCAGGCGACAAACTGTCAGACAAAGCCGAGAAAATCGAGAAGAAGATAGCTGAATAATCTTTAGTGGGTGTAGCATGGCGGATTTGAAACCGAGTGATTTTGTCCATCTCCATAACCACACGCATTACTCGCTTCTTGACGGGCTGACTAAGATACCAGAGTTGGTAGAATTTGTGAAGGGCGAGGGGATGGAAGCGGTGGCGGTGACTGACCATGGCACGATGTCGGGGCTGGTGGAACTTTATAAAGAGTGTAACGCAGCGGGAATTAAACCGTTGCTTGGTCTTGAGGCGTATGTGGCGGCGCGGAAGCGGACGGACAAGGACGCCGCGCATGACAAGCAACGGTTTCATATCACGCTAATTGCGATGAACAACAAAGGATACGAAAACCTCTGTCGCATCATGAGTAATGCCGAGATAGAGGGGAAGTACTATAAACCGCGGACTGACCATGAAGATTTGGAGAGGTATAGCGAGGGAGTGATTTGTCTGTCAGGATGTATGGGGTCGGAGATTAGCGAGGCGATTCGTGCGGGAGACGACGCGCGGGCGCTGGAGCTAATTGAGTGGTATCGTGGGGTTTATGAGGATCGGTTTTACCTCGAGATGCAGGACCATGGGCATCCGTTGTCGAGCACACATTCGGAAGAACAGAAGAAGGTCAACGACTGGCACATGGCGCACGCGCAGGAGTTGGGGCTGCCTCTCGTGGTGACTTGCGATGCGCACTACTTGAAAAAAGAAGACCAAGATGCACACGAGGTGCTACTCTGTATCGGGACGGCGGCGAATTTGTCGGATACCAACCGAATGACGCTCAAAGACTACGACCTCCACGTGATACCGGCGGCGGAGATTATCGAGCACTGGAAAGACACTTGTCCGGAGGCGATTTTGAACACCAAGCGCATCGCGGACCGTTGCAACGTAGACCTAGAGCTCGGGCGGATTTTGATTCCAAAGTTTCCGATTCCGACGGACGAGGACGAAAAAACCTATCTAGACCGGCTGGTATTTCAGGGACTAGTGTACCGCTATGGTGGAAAAACACTGGAGGAGGCATCGGAGATTGCGGTGCCAGAATGCCGGAAGATTTTGGAAAAGGCGGACGAGGAGCGCGATGAGCTGCATAAAGTTTTGCCACGGATTGATTACGAGCTGTCGGTGGTGGACAAGATGGGGTACAACGGATACTTCCTGATTGTGCAAGACTTTATCAACTGGGGGAAGGCGCAGCGAATTGTGTACGGGCCGGGGCGAGGTAGTGCGGCGGGGTCGATTCTGGCGTATGCGCTACGCATTACCGAGCTAGACCCGCTGAAGTACGACCTGCTCTTTGAGCGGTTTTTAAACCCGGACCGCATCTCGATGCCAGATATTGATACCGACATCCAAGATACGCGGCGCGACGAGGTAATCGAATATTGCTCGAAAAAATACGGGTACGAACGGGTGAGTAATATCGCGACGTTTGGTAAGATGATGGCGAAGAACGCAGTGCGGGATGTAGCACGAGTGCTGGGAGTACCATATAACGATGCTGACAAGCTAGCCAAAATGGTGCCGGACCCGGTGATGGGGCATCACGTTAAGCTAGCGGATGCGGTGCGCGACATACCGGACTTGAAGCAGGCCTATGAGACCGACGAGACGGCGCATGAGGTGATTGACTACGCCTCGAAACTAGAGGGCACGATCCGAAACCACGGTGTACACGCCTGTGGAGTGATTATTGCGCCAGATGACTTGGTAAAATTTCTGCCACTGGAAGTTTCGGCGAAAGGGCCGATTGCTGCGCAATACCCGATGACGCAAGTGGAGGAGATTGGGCTACTCAAGATGGACTTTCTGGGTCTATCCAACCTGTCGGTGATTAACAATGCACTGAGGATGATTCGGAAAGTTTACCACGACGACATTGATATGTATTCAGTACCACTGGATGACTCAGAAACGTATAAATTGTTGCAGAGGGCGGAAACGACGGGGGTGTTCCAGCTGGAATCAGCGGGGATGAAGCGGTATCTACGCGACCTCAAGGCGTCGTCGTTTGAGGACATCATCGCGATGGTGGCGCTTTACCGGCCGGGGCCGATGCAGTTTATTGACTCGTTTATTCGGCGGAAGCACGGTGAGGAGCCGATTACGTATTTGCACCCGGGGCTCACGAATTCTTTGAAAAATACTTATGGTATTATGATTTACCAAGAGCAGTTCATGCAGATTTCGAAGGAGTGGTGCGGGTTTACTGGCGGACAGGCGGATACTTTGCGCAAGGCAGTGGGGAAGAAAAAGGTGGATTTGATGAACAAGGTGAAGCCGGAGTTTATCAAGGGGGCGGTAGAAATTGGCGGGGCGACAGAGGAGATTGCGGAGAAGTTTTGGGGGCAATTGCTGGACTTTGCGAACTACTGCTTTAACAAGTCGCACGCGGCGTGTTATGCGCTGGTGGCGTACTGGACGGCGTATCTCAAGGCGCACTATCCGGATGCGTTTATGGCGGCGCTGATGACGGCGGACAAGGACGATACCGACCGCTTGGCGATTGAGATTGCGGAATGTAAACGCATCGGTATTCGGGTGCTGGGGCCGGACATAAACGAGAGCTACGGAGATTTTGGAATTGTGCCGGGAGAAAAGACGATTCGGTTTGGGCTGTCAGGGATTAAGGGGATGGGGACGGCGCTGGTGGAGGAGATTGTGATTCCGGAGCGGGACCAGGGCGGCAAATTTGAGTCGGTGTGTGATTTTGCCAAGCGGGTGGATTCGACAAAGTTTAATAAGAAGTCGTGGGAAGCGGCGATTAAAACGGGGGCGTTTGACCGGTTTGGAGCCTCGCGGAGCGATTTGCTGTTTAACCTCGAGGCGATTCAGGCGTATGGGGCGCGGTGTCAAAAGGACAAGGTCTCTGGGCAGATGGATTTGTTTTCGATGATGGGGGAGGCGGGAAAGATTCCGGAGGTGGAAATAAAACCGGCGCCGACGCAGCATTCGAGCAAGGAGCAACTACTGTGGGAGCGAGATTTGATGGGGCTGTACCTTTCGGCGCATCCGCTAGATAAGTACGATGTGTATTTTGAAGAACAGACGCATCCGATGAGTTTAATTACACCGGAGAATCACGGCAAAGTGGTGACGGTGGGAGGGATTATTACTGCGAAGCGAGAGATTCTGACCAAAAAAGGTGACAAGATGGCGTTTGTGAAGATTGAGAATAAGTTGGGCGAGACGGAATTTATTGTGTTCCCGAGCGTGTATGCGGTGAGCGCGGAGGCTTTGACGGTAGATAATGTGGTACGGGTGCAAGGAAAGGTGGATGCGAAGGATAAGGACGGGAATTTATCGAGCGAGGCAAAGGTGATGGCAGATGCGGTGGAGCTAGTGAGCGATGAGGTACTGGAATCCTATGAACCGACTGGGACAAAATTGGCGGCACCATTTATAGCACCCGAGCGGAAGCCCTGGGGTGAACGAAGAAGTGTGTCGGGAGACAATAATACTAGTGATACTGGCGCGGATGGAGGTGGGCGATCATCCGAACGGGCGGAGCGAGTAGCAAAGGTAGTAAAACGTAACTATCGGAGAAAAGTGCCGGAGAGAAAAACAATTGATAACGCACGAGTTTTAAAGGAGGCACCGAAGGATGTGCGGAACCAAAGACTGTATGTACTAATTGAAAACGCGAATGATACGAAGCTTCTGGGCGAAATTCGAGCTTGGATGGAAGAGAACCGAGGGTTCCAAGAGATGGTGCTAGTACTCAAGGAAAATGGCGAGAAAAGACCACTTAGGATGCCTTTTCGAGTGGATGCTTCGATGAGCGGACTAGAAACGCTTTGTGAGTTAGTAGGAAAAGACCGCGTAAAGGTGGTATAATAAAGATATGAAAAAACAGAAGGTGTCAAGTTCGGTGACAGTGAACCGCCGGGCGCATTATGATTACACGCTCGGGGAGGAGCTGGTTTGTGGGATGGCGCTCTCAGGGCCGGAAGTGCGGTCGATTCGCGACCATCATGTGCAACTCAAGGGTTCTTTTGTGACGGTACGCGGGGGCGAATTGTGGCTGAATAACTTGACACTGGGGGCGGAGACGGCGCGGAACATCCGGTTGCTCGCGACGCGGAAGCAGATTTTGGCGCTTGAGCGGGCGAAGGTGGCGGGGTCGACGATAGTGCCAGTGAGATTGCTGGGCGGAGGGCGGTATATTAAATTGGTGATTGCGGTGGGGCGTGGTAAGAAAAAGTACGATAAGCGCGAGACGATTAAGAAACGAGATATCGACCGGGGGAGATATGATTAAGATCTTTTCTTGGAATGTGAATGGGGTGCGGGCGGTGTTGCGCAAGGGGGCGCTGCAACAATTCATCGCGGAATATCAGCCGGATATTTTATGTTTGCAGGAAATCAAAGCTAAACCTGAGCAGGTGGAATATGATTTTCCGGGATACCGCGTGTTTTGGAATCCGGCTGTACGTCCTGGATACTCGGGAACGGCTATGCTATTTTCTGAGCATAAAGGTCTCAGATTTGCGAGTCCAAAAATGTATATTCCTGAAGACCCCGACAAGTTCGCCCCGACAAGGGCGGTTCTGCCGGCGGTCCAGTGTATGACATTTTTGGCGAGCAAGTCCAGCGAAGAAAATAGCCTAGCCGTTCATGAGGGGCGAGTACAGATAGCCGACTGTGGGCAGTTTTATCTAGTAAATGTATATACACCAAATTCGAAGCCGGATTTGAGCCGGCTGGGGCTGAGGGAGCATGAGTGGGATCCGGGGTTTTTGGAACTTTTGCGAGAGCTCGAGCAGAAGAAGCCGGTGGTGACGTGTGGGGATTTTAATGCGGCGTTTTCGGAGATAGATTTGGCGAGACCGGAGGCAAATCACCATTCGGCGGGGTTTACGGACGAGGAAAGGCGGGGGGTGGGGAATTTGCTCGAAGCGGGGTTTGTGGATACGTTCCGGGCACTGCATCCAGAGGAGCGGCGGTATACTTGGTGGAGCCACTGGGGAGCGGCGCGAGCAAATAATGTGGGGTGGCGGATTGATTATTTCTTTGTGTCGGGGGCGCTAGCCTCGCGAGTGATGGGGGCGGAGATTTATGAGGGGGTGATGGGGTCGGACCACTGCCCGATTTCGGTGACGCTGGACCTGGGTGATAAGGATGGTGATGCGGACGTTGGTGCGGACGTGAATACGGATGGGAGCGCGGTTGATTATTCCGGTAACAGAGGTGATAAGTGATGGAGTTTTTGGAGAAATTGACGAAAAATCCGCATGGGGACTTGTTGTGGAATGTGCCAGAACGGAAACAGGGCGTGGTGGCGGTAGTGGGAGGAAATGAGCAGAGCTTTCGGGCGGTAGTGAAGACGGCGGAGTTTTTGATGGGAGAGTATCCTTTGCAAGAGGTACGGGTGGTGGCGCCGGATGCTTTGAACGGAAAACTGCCACCGGTGGATGGGATGGCATTGCTCTCTTCGACGAAGTCGGGGTCGTTTGCGGATGGCGACGAGTTGGTGGCGAGCATGGAGGGGGCGGACTGGAGTTTGGTGATAGGGGATTTGTCAAAAAATGCAATCACGGCGCAGGCGATGCGAGAAGCGCTGACTAAGACTGTGAAGCCGGTGATGGTGACACGCGACGCGGTGGATTTGATTGCCGAGCCGGGGGTGGACCAGTTGCTTTTGCGGGAAGGACTGGTGGTGTTTGGGTCGCTGGTGCAGCTTGGTAAGCTGTTGCATGCGGCGTATTATCCGAAAGTTTTGATGGCGTCGCAGTCTTTAGTACAGGTGGCTGAGGCGTTGCATAAGTTTACGTTGAGTTATCCGACGCAGGTGATTACTTTGCACGATGGGCAGATTTTGGTGTGCAGTGAGGGGCGGGTGGTGGCGCTACCGCTGGAGCTATCGGGATACTCGCCGTTTATGATTTGGAGCGGAGAGTGTGCGGCGCGAGTGGTGGCGATGAATTTGTACAGCCCGGGGAAGTTTGTTGAGGCGAGCGTGTGTGGGATTTTGGGACAGGAAAAAGCCCCAGCGTAGGCTGGGGCGTGTAGGGGGGTCAGTCGTAATGTTGGTTTTTGTTGATGGCGATAATGCTGGAGTCGCCACTTTTTTCTACGACTTTTACTTCCTCATGATGAGGAATGCCGTAACCTGCGAAAGGACAGTGCTCGGCGCCGTAGGGTTGATCGGATTTAACAAAATCGACCAATGCGTTAAAGCGATCTTTGGTGAGGCTGATACCACAACGTTTATCGACGACTAGGAAGCCATCCAGCTCTTGAGGCTTGTCGGCGACGAACGTCCGGTCGTCGGCTTGGATCTTGACCTCAGCGCTCCGTGGTGATTCTTCGCCGAACCGAGTTTGTTCAATGAAAGCAACTTCACCTTGTCGATTCGTAATCTCTAAGCAAACGAGAGTTGCGTCGCTATGAGTCACCTGGACGATGGCATGCTGACTAAAATAGCCACAGTAGTCCAAGTATTGCACGCCATCTTCGACATAGATGGATCCATCGAATTCGCTACCCGACGGGACCACACAAATCGATTCGACAGCGAGCTGTTCCCCTGACCCAACTTGGGTCTCTGCGACATAGTCATCGTCGAGAGCCTTAACGGCCAAGAAGAGTGCGACGACTAAGACCATCGTTGCGATTGTGAGAACGATATCTCTTAAATCTTCTCTTGTCATTTCCACCTCCTTTTAAATGTGCGAAGACTAACCCCTTATCTTCATATAATACCACCATTTTATGAAAAAGTCAATGGCGAGAGGAGTCTTGGCTGAGCTTTTGCTCGAGGTCGACGGCGTCGCGGGAGATGTGGTGGCGACGCTGGGCGAGGAAGAACCAAAAGAAGAGGGAGCCAGCGAGGCCGATGGCGAGAATGGTGTTTTTGACGGCGAGGGGCCATTCGGAAGCGTAGAGTAGCCAGACGGCGACGGTAAACATGATTGCGAGGTAGACGTTGCGACGGGTGAGGACGATGGTTCTCGCGAGCCTGAAGTTGCGGCGCATGAGGGAAGATTTGGTGCAGTCGTCGGGGTGGCCCATGAATTTGCCGTAAACGATAAATTCGAGAATGGTGGCAGTGAGGGGGTAGGCGATGAAGATAATCAGGCCGGCCGTGCTGTTAACGCGGAGAGTAAAGAAAAGCATGGTGGCGAAGGCAAGGAGACCGTCGGCGAACATATCGTATTTGACGGCGTAACGGCGGTATTTGGGTGCTTTGTGCTTGGGGAAGGGCCAGCGAGTGGCAGCGGTACCATCGAGAGCGTCGGTGATTTCGCCAATCATAAAGACGAGAAAGCCGGCGTGAATGGGGGCGTCGGTGAGTGCCATGACAATGAGCGCGAGCGAGAGAGCGATGCGAGAGAAAGTAAGGAGATCGGCCAGGAAATTGAGCGGGGAAAGTTGGGAGGTGGGGCTTTGCGACGGTTTGCGGGTGGAGCTAGATGCTGATTTGGATGAAGTTTTCATGAGTTTATTATATCACGAAAATAAGTTTCGAGACGGGGGATGATACGGGAGATGCGGGTGGCATCGCGGTGGGCTAGGAGACTCGCGGACATTTGGGCGAGGCGGTCGGGGTGGGCGTAGAGGTCGGTGAGGGCAGTGGCGATGGCCTGTGGGGAGGGGTTCTTGGCACGGAGGCCGGCTGCTGCGGGGATGATTTCGTCCATGTCGGGGTCGACGTAGAGGGAGGGGGTGCCGGCGGACTCGGCCTCAATAAGGGTCATGCCGAAAGTGTCGTAGCCGTTGGAAATAAGGACGTCGAGGTGGGCTTTTTGGATAGTGGGGTAGATTTTGGTGAAAGGCTTTGCGCCATGAAAAGTGATATGGAGGTGATGTTTTTTGGCGTATTTTTGCGCGCGGGGAAGGTCGGGGCCGTCGCCGTACATATCGACATGGTAGGGGATTTTTAGTTTGGTGAGGACCTCGAGAAAGACGAGGGGGCGTTTTTCACCAGAGATGCGAGAGTGCCAGACGAGGCGGAGAGGTTCGCCGGGCACTAAGGTGCGGGGCTGGGGGTTTGGGGAGAAAAGCTGGTCGGGGAGGGCGTTGGGCAGGACTTTGATGGGGTGGGTGACGCCGTAATGTTGGAGTTTGGCGCGGAAATGGGCGGAGGGGGTGAGGACGAGATCGGCGGCACTCGCGTGATTGACCATCAGTGTCCACATCTTGGCGCGAGCGAGGGTGGGGGCGAGATAAGTGTCACGGTGAACCTTGATGGGGTGGGGGAGGTACCAGGAGTGAAACCAGTTGAGTAGAATTGCGACGAGGGTGCGGAGACCTCTTGGGACGAGGAGGGTTTCGCCCATGTCTTCGCGGCCGTGCATGACTTGGACGGAGGGCTTGCCGAGCTGTTTGGCGAGGCGGAGACCGGCGATGGAGCAGCCAGCTTCGTAGTGGATGTAAAAAACGTCGAAATCTGCTAGCTCGGGGTGAGTTTTTAGGAGGTGCTTTTCGATGACTCGGGGGCGACGGGCGATGGGGGTGAGGCCACGACCGAAGAATCTGCAACTCGGAACGGGGAAGATGCGAGTGCGAGCGAGTTTTTGCAATTCGATGGGGGATTTAGGGTAGGAACTGGAGAATATATATACGGTGTGACCAAGGGCTTCGAGGGCATCTTTTTGAGTCTGGATGGAGGTGACAATACCGCCGGTAAGGTCGAGAAAACAGTCGGTGAAGATGGCGATTTTCATGATTTTATTATACCGTTGGTTGACTTTTTGGTCAAAGTATGTTGTATGATATGGTTGATTTTTAAGTTTATTTTAAGTATAATAAGCATAAGAAGTATGCGCGCCGTGGGTTTGCGAGGACTTAGGCGTGGAATTAATAATCTAAAGGAGCAAAATGGCAATAAAAAAGAAGCCTGCCAGCAAAACTGGCACTAAAAACGCGGCAAAAAAGTTGAGCGTGAAGAAAACGGTGGCAAAGAAGCCGGCGACAAAAAGTGCCGGTACAAAGAAAGTAGCGACAAAGAGTACGACGAAATCGGTGACGTCAGCAGCGAAAGTCGCTGATACGCCGGTTTATAAAAAAGCGTGGTTTTGGATTGTAATTGTGGCGGTGGTAGGACTAGCCGTGGCTGGGGCTTTGCTCGGTGGAAAAAGTTGGAATGACCTGACTGGCGGGAACGGTGGCTCGGGGAACGGGTCGTCTGAGCAGACGAGCGGTGGGGCTTCGCAACAGACGCCATCGAAGCAGGATTCGTCGTCATCGAGTTCGTCGGGCTCGTCGAGTTCGGGGTCGGCGTCGGGGTCGTCCGAATCGAGTTCGGGGTCGTCTAGCAACTCATCCGAGACCGTGAGCCAACAACAGGCGGTAAAGCGGGCGAAGTCGTATTTGCGCTCGTCGTCGTTCTCCTATGAGGGGCTGATTAGTCAGCTTGAGTACGAGAAGTTTTCGCACGAGGATGCGGTGTACGGGGCTGACCACTCAGGTGCTAACTGGAACGAACAGGCGGTGGCCAAGGCGAAGTCGTATTTGCGTTCGTCGTCGTTCTCCTATGACGGCTTAGTCAAGCAACTCGAATACGAGAAATTCACCCACGACCAAGCGGTCTATGGCGTGGACAACTGTGGCGCGGATTGGAACGAGCAGGCGGTGAAAAAGGCGGCTTCGTACCTCAAATACTCGTCGTTTTCGCGCGATCGGCTGATTTCGCAACTGGAATATGAAGGTTTCACCCATGCGCAAGCGGTATATGGCGTGACGCAAAACGGCCTATAAAATTCATTGCGTGGCTATTCGTAATATCAATAGAAATACCTCGACTAGGAGGTATTTCTGGTATAACTGTTTGCTGAACTACTAAGAATATAAAAAAGAAGCCCCCGTCTCAGCGAATGCTTCGCCCTCGTGGACTTCAATACTCTTATTTTACCTTAATAGACCATTAATGTCAATAGCTTCACGCTTACGATTTACGAAAATAATTCGCCGAATGCCGTGCCTTCGCTTTAAACGTTCCAATAAAAAATTTTGGATACTTTTGTCTTGTATATTTTTCATTCTAAAAGAGTCTAGGACGATATTGGGAGATTGATGGTTTACGGCTTTGCGTAAGTTACGCTCAATGCAATCGGTAGTTTTCCCCTCGGGAGCTTTAATTTCAAATATCGTGTTATTAATATAGCAATCTGCCATGCCAATGTTTACACTGCTGGGAATAAAACGCACGTTGTAACCGGAATCAGCAAGAGCCTCGGCGGTAGCATATTCATGAGGTTTCGGTTTAGCTCCGCCTTCGCGAGTAACGATGCCCTTAATAGTGGATGGTGCTGGGTTTTTTCTCATATCTTTTCATTATATCACAGGGAGACTGTTTGGGAAGTGACTGTTCGTGCATCAATAATTCGCAGAGCCAATGTTCGGAATGAATTAAACCAAGACTCGCCATTGAAAGACCTGAAAATCAAAGTCGCACCCGATAGTTGGTAGTTTTTCTCTTTGCATTGTATAATAA
>CAYNBW010000006.1:0-21374 GCA_964396015.1 uncultured Candidatus Saccharibacteria bacterium
ACTAAGTCGCTGATGGTGATAGTGGAACTCTGTGCGGTGCCGGTGGCGGCTTCGGTGTACTGTGTTTTGTTTGCTAATGGGGCGAGAGTGGCAATAGCGAGGAGAGTCAGCATAAAGGCAGAGCTGATGCCGGCGATACGAACTCTGCGGTTGTTGCTAATATAATAATTAATCTTCGACTTGAAGGTTCTACTACGCCACGGGAGAGGTAACGCCACACCATGCCTGATGCGGCTAGAAAAACTTTTTAGATATGAATAAAGGCCTAAAAATACTTTTCTTAGACCGTGGCGTAGTACGAAAATAAATGATTGATTGTTTGGTTGGTTGTGATTTGATTGATGTTTTGTATGACCTTGCATTTTACCTCTTGAGATACCTCTCTTGTTAATTTTATTTGCGAGGCCGATTTTTCCATAACACAAATCGGCACCCGTAGGCTGACAAACTCCAATGCACTAATTAGACTAGAAACTAGTTCAATCGAACGCAATGGGACCTACTGGTGCCGATTTATGCGTTCGATTTAGGCGAAGCTAGTCGCAAATCAAATAATGTGCATTGGAGTTTGTCATTTCCTTATGTATATTATTATAGCAGGTCTAGAAATTTAGGCAAGGGGTTTCACTAATTTTCGAGGAGTTTGATGATGAGGGAGGTGATGAGGGGTTTTTCGGCGGGACTGGACTCGGCGATGAGGAGGGCGAGGGCGGTCAGGGCGCGGTCGGTGATTTTGGTGTCGCCGTTTTTTGTGAGGTGCTGGTCGTTTAACGTGAGGAAAACAATGAAGAGGAGGGCGCCGATGCGCTTGTTGCCGTCATAGAAGGGGTGGTCCTTGATGACGAAGTAGAGGAGGTGGGCGGCTTTCTCGGAGACGGTCTGGTAGAGGTCTTCCCCGTCGTAGCTCTGGTAGATGGCGGTGAGGGAGGCATTAAAGGCATTGCCACGGGGCTTGCCGAAGAGATCGGAGCCGTGGACGGATTGTTTCAGGCCGGCGATGACTTCGGTGGCAAATTCGGGGGTGAGGGGCTTTTGGCGCTTTTTCGTGGCGTTGAGGCCGGAGAGGTCGATAAAGCCGTCGTCGTATTCCTTGAGGGTCTGCCAAGAGGTGGAGTACTTACTGATGACCTCCAAAATGCCATTTGCTTCTGACTGGTCGAGGGCTTGACGATTCATGAGGCGACGGACGACGCCCATCATGCCTTCGACTTCTCTGAGTTTCTTGGAGTCTAATGATTTGAGGCGACGTTCGTTGACGGCGATGCCCTTCGTGAGGTAGGCCCTTAAGACGCTGGTCGACCAGATGCGGAAGTCGGTGGCCTTCTTGGAGTTGACGCGGTAGCCGACGGAGATGATGGCGTCGAGGTTGTAGAGGTTGATTTCACGAGTGACTTGGCGCTTGCCCTCTTGGCGAACTATTCGATTTTTTCGAATAGTTCGGTTGGGGTCTAGTTCGCCGCTTTCGAAAATAGATTTGAGATGATGGTTGATAGTCGGCAAACCAGTATTAAAAAGCTCGGAGATTTGGGCTTGCGTAGCCCAGATGGTTTCGCCACTCGGGTCTACATTGAAAGAGATGTCGCCTTTGGGTGATTTGTAGATTTCTATCTGGTTATTCCCTGTCATACCCGTATTATATCAATATCTCTTGAACCTGTAAAGAAATTTTACAAGTCTATTCAAGGGGTGGCGTGCTGAACTGTCAAGTTTTTCTTGACAGTTCAACTTGGAAGGATTTCTGCCAAGTTCAACTAGGCGCTGGCGAGTTGGTACAGTTGCTTCGCAACTGTATAGCCGTCGCGCGTTCGGAAAGCCAAGCACAAGTGCTTGGCTTTCACTCACTGCGCTAGACTATCGACTTGCTTCGCAAGTCGTCGGACAGCGCACATTCGGAAAAAGTAGCATAAATGCTACTTTTTCACTCATTGTGCTAGTCCGTCAAATTCGTCCATGGAGGTGATGAGGACGTCGCGGGGTTTGTTGCCATTCTGGGGACCGATGACGCCGATTTCTTCGAACCAGATGGCGAGGCCAGAGACGAAGCCGTGGCCTTTGCCGAGGTAGGTTTGGAGCATGGCGGTAGAAAACTTGCCCTTGGCGATGGAGAGCTCGACGGCCTTTCGGACGACTGGATCCTGGGGGTCAAACTTACGGCCGAAACCGTCGCCGCCGAGGCCGCCGGTGTCGGGGGTAAGGCCTTTGATGGCGACTTGCTGGGCGATGACTTCGTCGTTGTACTCTGGGGCGCGTTGGGCGCGGAGGAAGTCGGTGACCTTAGTGATGTCATCGTCGGAAGACCAGGCGCCCTGGATACGGCGGGGCTTGCCCATCATTTCGGTGGTTAAGAGGAGCATATCGCCCTTGCCGAGCAACTTTTCGGCGCCGCCTTGGTCGAGCATAATGCGGGAGTCCATCTGGGAGCCGACGGCGAAGGCGATGCGGCCGGGGATGTTGGCTTTGATGAGACCGGTGATAACTTTGACCTCTGGACGCTGGGTAGCGAGAACGAGGTGAATACCGGCGGCACGGCCCTTCTGGGCGATGCGGACGATGAGCATTTCGAGATCTTTGCCTGCCATCATCATGAGGTCGGCCATTTCGTCGATAATGACGACGATGTAGGGCATTTTGCCTTCTTTTTCGGGGTTGTTGTCCTTGGCGACTTTGGCGTTGTAATCGGCGATATTTTTAACACGCTCTTCGGCCATCAAGGTGTAGCGGCGCTCCATTTCGCCGACGGCCCATTTCATGGCGCTTAAGGCTTTGTCGGTCTGGGTGATAATCGGAGTGAGGAGATGGGGGATGTCTTGGTACTGGGCCATTTCGACTTGCTTGGGATCGACGATGATGAGTTTCATGTCGGAGGGGGCGTTCCGGTAGAGGAGCGAGGTGATGAGAGTGTTGGTCATGACGGACTTACCGGAACCGGTGGTACCGGCGATGAGGAGGTGAGGCATTTTGGCGAGGTTGGCGACGACGGAGTGGCCAGAGATGTCCTTCCCTACGGCGAAGGTGAGGGGGTCGTCGGCCTTTTTCCATTCAGTGGACTCGAGGACGCCGCGGAGGCGGACGTCGGCGGAGCGGGCGTTGGGGATTTCCACGCCGACGGAGCGAGTGCCGGGGATGGGGGCCTCGATGCGGATTTTGTCGACGGCGAGGTTTAGCGCTAGCTCTTTGTCGCGGGCGAGAATCTTGGAGAGGTTGACGCCGGCGGGTGGCTTCATAGTGTACTGGGTGACGCGAGGACCGACGTTGGCGCCTTCCATTTCGACGTCGATGCCGAACTCGGCGAGGGTGGACTTGATAACAAAAGCGTTTTGCTGGATGTTGCCGGCGTCGGCGGGAGACTGCTTTTTCTCGAGAAGGTCGGTGGAGGGCATTTTCCAGTCGGGGTCGTTTACGGCGACGAGAGCGGTGGGCTCTTTGGGGGCTGGAGTGGGCTGGTCGGACTTGGGTTGGGCCGGGGCGGTTTTGAGGACTTTGGGGGTGCGGTGGAGGAGGCCTCTTTTGGGTTGTTTGGCGGTAGTAGTGTCAGCGGCGCTGGCGAGGCCGGAGTTGACTTTGATGTCGAGGCTACCAAATTTTTTGTTCTTTTCTGTAGCCTCGGATGTGGGTTGATCAGATTTTTTGTTCGGCTTGACTGCGTTTTTGGTACCCTTGAATAAAGTGACGGGGCTGAGCTGAAGAAGGAAGAGGGAGGTGATGAGGACGAGGACGATGTAAATCATGATAACAAAGGACTGGTCGAGGGCTTTAGTCATGATGCCGTTAAGCCAGTCGCCGACGAGGCCGCCGAAGCCCCAGATGGCGCCGATGCCGGAAGCCCAGAGGAGCATGAGAAGGCCGGCGAAATAGACGGGGATGGCGATGCGGTTGTTGTCGGCGCGGAGGATTTTGACGGCGAAGTAGACGAGGAGGGCCGGGATGAAGTAGGTGGCGAGGCCGAGGCCTTTTAAGATGGCTTCGTGGAAGGAATTGAGGGCGGAGCCGCCGTGGCCGAACCAGGTGACGACGAAAAAGAGGGCCAGCGCAATCATGAGGATGGCGAAGATTTGGCGCCAAAAACCACCGGGGAGCTCGTGCCCAGGGGAGGGGTCTTTTTCAACCCTAGTAGTCTTGCGGGAGGATTTGCTTCTCGCGGAAGATTTTTTGGTGGATTTTTTTCTTGCTGCTGGCATATATATTATATATAGCATAGTTTAGTGGAAAACGCAAGCGGAATAGAGGTGGGGTGTAGTCTTGACTTTTTATACTAATTGTGCTATAATATGTGTATTCCCTGTTGGGACGTATTTTATATTTTTGTGCTGGACATTTGAAAGGGGGTGACAAGATGAACAGCATCAAATCAAAAGGAGCCGAGTGCAACTCTGAGGAATACCGCTTTTGGTTTCTGCTATATCTTGACGTGGCGGAGAAGCTGATTGAGCTGAGGACAAGCCTGGAATACGTCAAGAGGATGCAGAAGCTCTTCGAGAGCGGGCGAATATTTGATGACTCGGAGAGCCAAACCGCAGAGTGGGTAGAGGGGTTCCTCTACGAGCACTACGGAATGGAGTGGTCGCGTAGCGGTTTCTATGAAGCAGTAAGCCGGTTGCAGGCTGATCTCCACGTAACCGAATCCCTGGAGGACATCCTCTGGTGGAAGACCTATGAATCCTGCCAAAAAATTTGGCAGGAGGCGGCATGGTTTAATACGGCGGTGCAGACAAGAATTTCACTGAGTGGAAACCGTGACGCGTTGCGGCGCATTCAATGCTACCGAAAAGCGCTTAGAGAAGTATCGGAAGCGTTGAAATCTCCAATGGAGCTCGAGACGAAGTTTCGCTCTGTGCATGGAGAACTGCTGAGGTTGGTTCCTATCGAACCTTAAACGAATGTGGTCGGAGAAATCCGACCACTTTTCTTAGCTGTACATATATGTCGAAATAAAGCGGGTGGCTTCGATTTTAATATAACCTTCGGGGTGAGATTTCATATTAGCTCCTTTTCTCTACGTTTAATATAGCATGAAAAAGCCCGACTGTGAAGTCGGGCTATAAAGAGCGGGTTTCCAGATGTGTTGACAGAAGGGACGGGCGGGACAGGGAGGCGATTACTATTCAGTAAAAGTCTTCTGGATAGTAATCAAATTCTTCCGGATAGTAATACTCCTCCCGGAAAAATACCTTCTCCTTATCTCGCCTTTTTTGCGCCGGCGCGGGATAGCGCGGAGGAGGAAGGAACGGCAATATTGCCCTATCCGGCGGTGTCGCCCTAGCCAGAATCTTTCGCCCCCGCGCCACGGAGGGGCGCCGCTTGACGGTCGGGACATCTTTGATTTCTCTTTCGATGTCTTCCAACTGCCTCAGCAACTCATTACGCCGTGCGATCAGCTCTTCGAGCCGATCACGACGGCTTTCGGGCTCACCCCACCCAGAGAGTTTCGTGTCAAAATGCCCTGAATACGCGTACAGATAGTCGTATGCATATGTTTCCTTGAGACACTTCGCCTCTCTGTTGCTGACTAATAACGCCAGCTGAGAGCTGGCGCTTTGTAGTTGCACACCCAACTGGGCATACTCCGACTCCAGTGCCGTGATCTTCTCTGTCATATTTTTCTCCTTTCAGGCACCTTTGGCGCCGCTGGAAACTTTTGTCAATGTACATTTAATTATGTCTATATTATAGCATATAGTTGTAGAAAAGTCAATAGGATTGTTTTGTATGATTTACGAATTTGGTTTTAACAGGTGTGGCATAAGCAAAATGTTTGTCAAAAGTGGTTGACAAATGACAAGTGGATTATTGTGCATTATACTATATAGGCGAAGTATGCGCTCGCTATGAGCGAGAAACATGAAAGAAGCCCGACTGTGAAGTCGGGCTGTAAAGAGCGAAGTTCCAGACTGGGCGACAGAGGGGGTGGACGGGGGACGGGGATGGCGGTCACGAGACTGTGTACTCCGCAAAGGAGAAGGTTGCGTTCTCTATCTCCTCCGCGGAGTACTCGTGACGGTCGGTCAGGCGAGGAAGTCCGCGGACCCCCATCACGATAACCGAGTCGCCGGGTGCCAGAGCTACTCTCGGCGGGGCGTCGGGAATGGCGATGTCGATGCCATACCGCTGACGCATCGCATCGATGGTAGCCTTGTGGCTGGGGTTAAGGCAAGGAGCCAGCTCCCCGTTCCCTGCCAGGTTCCTGACCTCGTCGGCCGTAATAGCCCGACGGCGAATGTTGCAGTCACCTGCGAACATAGAATCTGCTAACGCAAAGCCGAAAAACTTTTTCATGGTTTTCCCTTTCTGGCATTTAGCCGGAAACTCTTGTTAATGTACATTTGATTATGTTCTTATTATAGCATGCAGTTGCGTAAAAGTCAATAGGATTGTTTTATGTGATTTACGAATTTGGTTTTAACGGGGGTGGCATAAGCAAAATATTTGTCAAAATGGATTGACAATGTGGGTGGGGTTTGGTATAATTGGAGTATGGAATTAGAGATTATACAAAAGGCGGGATTGAACGAAGCACAGGCAAAAGTGTATTTGGCTTTGCTAAGGAATGGGGAGATGACGCCGACCAAGATAGCGGAAGAATCGGGGGAGGCGAGGACGAATACTTATGCGATTTTGGCGAAGCTGGAAGAAGCGGGGCTGGTGAGGCGAGGTGAAGGCAAAAAGCAGAGCTACATAGCATCGCATCCGTCGGCGCTGGAAACGATTGCGGAGAAGCGGCGACGGACGGCGACGAAGAATGAGCAGGCTTTGAAGGCGAATATGTCGGCGATTCTAGATATGTTTTATGCACACTCAGAGAGGCCGGGAGTGAAGGTTTATACTGGGTATGAGGGGGTGAAGGAGATTTATAGAGATGTGCTGAGAACTGGGGAGACGGTGTATTTACTGAGAACGGAGGCTGACAGGGAGATGTTTGACTTTATTATGAAATACCGGCAATTAATGGGCAAAAAGGGCGTAAAGACGATAGCGGTGATGCCGGATTCAAAATTTGGACGAGAATCGATGGTGAATGGAGTAGACGAAGAAACGCTAATGGATCGCGTAATGATTCCGAGGGGGGTCTATACGGCGGACGTGACGATTATGGTTTACGGGCGAAAAACAGCGCTAGTGCACTACGGAGAGATTGCGATGTCGACGGTGATTACGTCGGAGGCGATTGCGGAGTCAATGCGACAAGTGATAATGATGTTGCGAGATAAATATAGATAGGGAGACTACAGACGTTTGGCACTGGGGTGCTGGGCGGCGAGTTTTTGGTCGAAAGTATAGATGGGCTCGGCGTGGAACTTTTCGGCCTCGAAGGCGGAGTAGCAATCGACGAAGGAGAGGGCTGGATGAGACTCGTAGAATGGGAGGACAGTGTCGGTGATAAACGGGCTCACGATGATATTCTTTTTGGCGAAAATGTTTTGCAAGACATTGACGATACTTGAGCGGTGCAGGTGGTCAGACTTGAGGTTAAACACAACTTCGGAAACGACCAAATCGGAAATACGGAAATTTTGAGTTTCGTCGTCCATGAGCTTGATGGCCTTTTCCCTTTGGCCGGGGACGTCCTTCCAGATATAGCGCAAAATAATGTTGGTGTCGAGAGATGAGTTCATAGGGTCCTCCGATATTCTTCTGCGAAATACTCTTTAGCGTCGTCGGTCTCGAGCCATTTATCTATTGCCTCGTTGGCGGTGAGGCCGGCATAGTGAGCCATGTGATATTCCCTAACTTCGGCAGGGATAAGCTTGTCGATCTCTTCGGCAATTTCGGAGGCGGTTTTTTCGCGCTCAAGACGAGCGGCATCTTTGGTTTTGCGGAAGATGATTTTTTGGCCGGGCTTGAGACCGAGGTGATCACGGATCTCTTTGGGGATGGTGATTTGACCGGTTTTGGTTAAGGTGGCGATGGCGGGCATAATGAGTCCTTTCGTAGCGCATTAAATTATGTTGTGTTGCATTAAGTGTAGCATAGTTACATTAAAAAGTCAAGGTTTCTACCGCATACAACTTTCACAACCTTTGCAACATTGCGGCAGGCGTTCTATAGCTTATGTTTACCTGTACAATAGGACATAGGTAGGTTCTCCTTATTTTAAGTGGTATTAATATAAGTATAGGGCCTACCTTTTTGGATGGCAAGGGCCATTAGTTTATGTTGTAAAGGTTGTGAGATAATACGGATATGTTGACAATTTCCATGGTATATGGTACTATGAAATTGTACCTTAAAATGGCTGTGTCGATGTTTGTGTCTGGTGGAGGAGGTGTAAAAATGACGGATCTGAGTAATGAAGGCTCTGGGTCTTACGAAAGTGGCCCTGGATACGTATCTGGTGGTGTTTTTGGAGCTGGGGTCGCGCTGATGGCTCTTATAGCCGTCGCGCTATTTACATGCTTCTGTATGAATATATCATCCTGGTATAATACAAAACAGCAAAATGAGTCGTGTCGAGAGGCCTTGCTCGCAAGTCCACAAGTATCTCCGTATATATATACGGTCGACGGGAAAGAGTATTTGGATATTCCGAGCTATCTTGGTCAATATGGCGATGTGGACCTAAAAACACGGGATTATGTTGCGGATTTTGGGTGGTTTAAGAGAGATGCTAAAGATGTAACTCTCACGCTTTCGCTAAATGATGAATGTAGTGTAGTTATTCATCAAACGCACAAAAAATATGATACCAAAATAATCAAGGGGCATGAACGTTGGACCATAGAATCTACGTCAGAAAATGCGCTTGAGCCGTTGATCGAGGATTTAGACCATGATTTGGTTACCACCGCGAGTGTCATTAACCAAATCGAAGATTTTATCCATGAAAACACATCGAATCAGCCATAGGAAGTAGCCTCGGCCGGAATGACGGCTCGTTGGAGGCTAAAAAGGCCGCAGTGGTTGCGGCCTTTTTGAGTTCGTTAGCGTATGGAAGTGTATGGGTTAGAAGTATCGGCTGGAGTGGTGCCGTCTTGCGGTGATGTGGCCGGTTTGACATCGTTATTAAAACTGACACCGCGGTGGATGTCGCCCGCAGGGCGAGCACCGAAATCGTAATCCTTACCTGGGAAAATAGCATTTAAGATAATGCCGACGAGGGCGGCGAGAGCCAAGGGTGTCAAGGTGACTGGGGTGCCGGCAACCGTAAAGGTGAGACCGGCCGTCATGCCGAGACCGACGACCATAATAGCAGCTGCCACGATGAGATTGCGCGGGACGGTGAGGTCAACGCGATTCTCTACCAGATTGCGGACGCCGATGGCGCTAATCATGCCATAGAGTACTAGACTGATGCCGCCGACGATGGCGGTGGGCATAGTGGCTAGTAAACTGGATAGCTTCGGGATGAAGCCGAGCACGATGGCGTAGATAGCCGCAAGGCGAATGACTGATGGGTCATAAACGCCAGAGAGGGCAAGCACACCGGTATTTTCACCATAGGTGGTATTAGCGGGACCACCGAAAAAGCCAGCGAGGGCGGTGGCGAGACCGTCACCGGTGAGGGTGCGGTGGAGACCAGGGCTCTCGATGAAATTTTGATGCGTCGTGGCGCTGATGGCGCTGATGTCGCCGATATGTTCCATCATGGTGGCAATAGCGATAGGCGCCATAACCAAAATGGCGGAAAGGTCAAACTTCGCGATGATAATGGGCGGGAGGCCGACCCAGCTAGAGGTCGCGATGGCGGTGGTATCGATGATCGCGCTACCATCGGCGTTGGTAAGACCGATTGCCTGCATGGCAAGCGCGACGGCGTAGGCACCGATAACGCCAAGGAGGATGGGGATGATTTTGATCATACCCTTACCCCAGATGTTAGCGACGACGACAATGCCGGCAGCGATGAGCGCTAAAGGCCAGTTAGTTTCGCAATTTGCAATGGCGCTTGGCGCGAGGCTAAGACCGATGCAGATAATCATCGGGCCAGTGACAACTGGCGGAAGAAAACGCATAACCTTTTTTGCGCCGACGAGCTTGATAAGAGCCGCGAGCACGAGGTAAAGCAACCCTGCCACCACGATGCCGCCACAAGCGTAGGGGAGTTTTTCTCCGTAAGTGAGGTCCTTATAAGGGCCTTGGTCAAGCGTGGCAATGGTAGCGAAACCGCCGAGAAAGGCGAAGCTGGAGCCCAGAAAGGCTGGAACTTTGCCTTTGGTGATAAGGTGGAACAGGAGCGTGCCGACGCCAGCGGCGAGAAGCGTGGTTTGGACCGAGAGGCCCTCGCCGTGGAAATAACCATTCACCAAGATGGGCACCAAGATGGTAGCACCAAACATGGCAAACATATGCTGGAGGCCGAGGATGGACCTCTGAGCCACGGAAGGCTTGGGAGCATGCTCGGCGGCAACGGTGGAGTCGGTGGTACTGGAATTGATGTGAGTCTGGGCACAGGCTGCGGCGCAGGTCTTGCTGCGAGTTTTGACACAAGCCTCGGTGCTAGAATTGACGTGCGAATTACCATCTGCGTATTCGTTCATAATTCCCTCCTTTTCTGTGAAACCAGTGACTAACGAACTTTGAAAGGGCTTTGAACTTTTTTTAGGTTCAATTGGGGTAATTATAACACAGGGTGACAGGATGGTAAACGTTAAGCGAAATAGGTGCCTTGCTGCGTCTCTTGGTCACATCCAGCGCATCTCGGGAGCTATGTTGTGGTAAACGCCGTGGGGTAGCTCATCACATCTCGGGAGCTTCGCAGCGTGATAATCTTCGATTATATCACGCTGCTCCGCCCCTTCGGCGCCAAAATCATAGATTTTGGCTTAATGTCCCTCGATTGTAATGAGCTGCCCCATGGCGTTTATTGTCATTGCTTCTCGATTGTGATGGATTATAAAACAACGCCATCATATAACGCTTTGCTTGATTTTTGTCGATAAATATGTTATAATAGGAAGATAGCTATAAGCTCGTAACTTTAGATGTGTTGTTTTGCTAGAAGAGGGGGAATGGATGATGGCGACAATAAAAGAGGTACTGTTTTATGCGGGATGCAGTTGCGAAGACTTCATGCAGGCACAGCGACAGATTCGAGACAAAAATCGAATCATGCTGAATGTACTACTATGCCTTGCGGTGGTACTCATTGGCGGAATGTTCATATCAACATTCTTTGTAGATGGAGTAATAACGAACCGGATTGTTTACGGGTGTGGAACTATGTTTTCTTTGGGGTTACTCGGGGCATCATTGGGATTTGCAAAGAGATATGACTGTCTGGTGACGCCGCTAATGTATATTACGTGTTCCGTCTATTACATTTACGGAATAGCGATTGGGATTGCGACTGATCCAGGGCAAAAGACGGTCACTTTTATGGTACTGCTAGTGTTTTTGCCAACTTTATTCGTAGATAGACCGATACGGTTTATTGCGGTGATGCTTGTGTACGTAGCAGTATTTATATATTTATGTTTAGTGCGCAAGAGTGGCAATGTACTCGGCAATGACGTACTGGACGCCGTCGTTTTTGGCTTGCTAGGCGTAGCAAATGGAACTATTACGAACGTGATGAAGGTTCGTAGATACATCCTAGAGCAGCGTTTGACCAGAATAAGCCGGGTAGACAGGCTGACCGGGATAAATAACCGGAACGCTTATGAGCTCGATTGTAATACGATTTTGCGCCGAGGAGCGCGCGGGCTGGCTTGCATTTATATGGATGCAAATGGTCTAAAGCAGCTGAATGACATTTATGGACATCGGGCTGGCGACGAAATGCTCATCACGGTGGCCCATGAAATTGTCGAGATATTTGGTAGAGAGTTTGTCTACCGGATGGGTGGCGATGAATTTGTGGCTTTCATGATGAATCCCGAAGGCGAAGTAGTGGAGCGCGCAATCGCCAAAGTGATTTTGCGGGTTGAGCGACATGGCTACCATATAGCAGTTGGCTGGGAGGAGTGTTCCGTAGCACACCCGTCGGTAGAACGGCTAATGCGGGATGCAGAAGTAAAAATGTATCAGGCCAAAGCACGGTTTTACCGTGAGGCCGGCGGGGATCGCAATCATCTGCGAATATAGAAACAACACAAAAAGAGGCCGCTCGAGCGGTCCTTTTTGTGGGTTTGTCATTCTTCTGGCTGGACCGGCAGGATATATAATCCTATGCCGGTCGCAGAAAAATAAAATAGGAGAACAAGTTCTCCATTTTGTTTTTCTGGCTGGACCGGCAGGATTCGAACCTGCGAATGACGGGACCAAAACCCGTTGCCTTACCACTTGGCGACGGTCCAATATGTATTTATGATAGCATAGTCTAGCGAAATAGTAAAGGCGCCCCCGAAGGGGCGCCAAAGAAAAGGAGGTAAATTATGCCCAAGCGTGGAGTCGAGCAACTTTTTGTTCCTCGACGTGACGTCGATGGGCTTCGGCTTCGAAAATGCTGGAGTAACTGGCATAGCCCTGACGGGCAAGCTCCTCGCGATAAGCCTCGACAACATCAGTGGTCATGTTACTCATGGACGCGTAGTAATCTTCACGAAAGGCGGCCTCAAGATAGCCGCGCTCGTTGATACCAATCTTATGAGGTTTGATGGCGTCTATTACGACGTTTCTATAGCCCAGCTCCTCAAGCAATAGGTCCGTTTCTCGAATCAACAGCTCGTGGAGCCCGGGACCATCATTGTACTCTTCTAAGTCCGCCAAATCGGCGGAATAGAGCCCGGCCAGATGCTTTAGGTCAATAGGTTCAAAAATTCTTATCATATTCCACCCTCCTTTTGGGAATATTAATGTACACGGTCTGTAGACCGACCGCGATGCTACTTTTTATTTATATCACAGCGAGAGTGATTTGTCAACCTATTGTCGATAGGAATGCGGGGGTAGATATTGAGAGTATAGGGGTCGGTGGGGGTGACGCCAGAGATGATTTCGTAGTAGGCAGCGGCGGCGACCATGGCGCCGTTGTCGCCGGAGAACTGAGGCTCGGGGAAATAGGCGTTTTCTAGGGCTTGGCGCAAAGCTTGGTTGGCGGAGACGCCGCCAGCGAGGACGATAGACTGGATGTCGGGGTAGGTCTCTGTGGCTTTGGCGAGTTTTTCGACGAGGATGTCGATGGCGGTTTTTTGGAAACTGGCAGCGAAGTCGGCGACCTGCTTAGGGGTGAGGTGGTTTTTGAGGTCGTGGCTGGGGTGGGAGAGGAGTAGGTTTAGTTCCCTTTGGACGGTGCGGAGGACAGCGGTTTTGAGGCCGGAGAAGGAGAAGTCGAGATTGGCGACGTTGGGGTGGGGGAATTTATACTTGTTGGGGTCGCCTTTTGCGGCGGCCCTCGCGATGGCGGGGCCGCCGGGGTAAGGGAGGCCGAGGATTTTGGCGACTTTGTCGAAACATTCGCCGACGGCGTCATCGCGCGTGGTGCCGATGATTTCAAAGGTGTTGTGGGCGGGCATATAGAGAATCTGGGTGTGGCCGCCGGAAATCACTAGTGCTAGCAAGGGAAAAGGTACGGGAGAGGCGTTTAGCCAGTTGGCATAGACGTGGGATTTGAGGTGGTGGACGGCGTAGAGGGGCTTGTCATGCAGAATGGCGAGAGTGCGGGCGGTGAGGGTGCCGATGAGAAGCGAGCCGAGAAGGCCGGGTGCGTGAGTGACGGCGATGGCGTCGATGTCGTCCCAAGTTGCGTGGGCGTCTTTGAGAGCCTTGTCGATAACCGGAAGGATGGCTTCGAGGTGGGAGCGGGCGGCGACTTCGGGGATGACACCGCCGTAGGCGGCGAAGATGTCGATTTGCGAGACGACGACGTTGCTCAAAATTTCGTGGCCGTCCTTGACGACGGCGGCGGCGGTTTCGTCACAACTGGTTTCAATGCCTAAGATTAACATGGTGTAATTATATCACGTTTCTAGATGTGATGGTAGTGGGAGCCCCTGTTAATCTCGTAGGCGCGGTAGGTCTGCTCGGTGACGATGAGGCGGGCGATGAGGTGCGGGAAGATGAGGTTCGAGAAACTCCAGATGAAATCGGCGTGGTCGCGGACGACTTGATCGAAGCCGTAGGCGCCGCCGATGAGGATGACTACTTCCTTGCTCTGTTCGAGGGCGGTTTGGAGCTTTTTGGAATATACGTCTGATGAGATAATTTCGCCACGCTCGTCGGCAACAATGACATAATGCTTGGCGCGGTCGAAGGGCCAAGTTGCGAGTTTTTTGTGGAGTTTTTCCTCCTCTATAAACTCCCAGGTGATTTGGTAGGGCTTTGGCAGGCGTTTTTCGTATTCTGCGATGGGCTCAAGGAGCCAATTTGGGTGTTTTTTACCACCAGCGATTATGCGTATCATGATATATTACTCCTGTTGATTTGATGCTGAAGGGACAAGCTCGGCGACTTTGGACTGGCGAGCAAATTTTTTGTCGAAAGTATAGAGTGGGGTGCGGCCGGTTTCGGCGGCGCGAGCGGCGAGGACAAGATCATCAAATGACAATGATGGACGGGCGAGATAATCTTTAAAAATCGGTTCGAAAAGTTTTTTGTTATAGACAATCATGGAATTGGCTAGAAAAACGCGTAGCGAGTTAATAATAGCCGCGCGACTTTTGCCTTCTCGCGTCTGGACGTGAACCGCCTCCATAATAGCCACGTCATCGACGTAATATGTATCGCCGTTTAGTAGTAACATTTGTGCGGCCCTGTGCTGTGATGGGACGTCGTTCTGAATGATGCGCAGTAGCACACAACTGTCTAGTGAGGCATATCTTGGATGTCTAAAGCTGAATTCCATATCTCTCCTTGAACTCTTGTTTGCCTTCTGGCGTTTCATAATACGCGTCCATGACTTCCTCGAAATCCATACCCCTGTATTTTTCGTAGTTCTTGCGATAGGTATGGTTCTCGCGTAGTTCCCTTTTATTGATGGCATCAATTTTGGCAAGCGAGGCCATGAGCTGCTCGCGACGGGAGGCCTCGCGGCCGAGGATGACCTTGCCCTTGACCACGTCAAAGGTGAGGCGATTCTCGCCGGGGACGACGTTGAGGAGTTCCCTGATGGCCTTGGGGATGGTGGCCTGACCAGATGAATTAATGGAGACTGCATAAGTCATAGTTTTTCCTTTTTGACGTTTTTCCATATTTTGCCCTTTTTATACCCTTTTCATGATTGTAGCATGGGCAATGAAAGGCGTCAAGAACTATAGGTTAAGTACCTATATGGTCGAGTAGAATGTTGCTGGGGTAAATGTGGACGCGTTACATTTGACGTACGTCTTTGGACTGTGGGTAGGTAATGAGGGGCTAGCCTTGCCAGCCATGACGGCGAAGGTTGTTGAAGATCACATTATCTTTGTTGCAGCTTTTGGACAGTTCAGAGGCGAGTTTATCAAGGTTGATGTCAGCGCCATAGTTGATGAGGGTGTCGAGGTTTTTAGCGATGGTGTCTGGGTAGAGCCGGGAGACAAGATGGTTGATGTCAGCGCCATGATTGATGAGAGTGTCGAGTTTTGCAGCGATGTCGTGTGGCTTGAGCTGGGAGACGAGATGATTGACGTCAATGTCGGCGCCATGGTTGATGAGGGTGTCGAGGTTGTAAGCGATAGTGCTTAGTCCGAGTTGAGAGACAAGATGGTCGATGTCAATATTGGCGCCATAGTTGATGAGGGCGTCGAGGTTGTAAGCGATGTCGCGTGAGTCGAACTGGGAGACGAGGTAGTTGATATTGACACCACGGTTGATGAGGGTGTCGAGGTTTTTAACGATGTCGTATGGCTTGAGCTGGGAGACGAGATGATTGACGTCAATGTCGGCGCCATGGTTGATGAGGGTGTCGAGGTTGTTGGCGATGTCGCGTGAGTCGAGCTCAGAGACGAGATCGTTGACGTCAATGTCGGCGCCATGGTTGATGAGGGTGTCGAGATTGTTGGCGATGTTGTCTGGGTCGAGCTGGGAGACGAGCTGGTCAATATTGGCGCCATGGTTGATGAAGGTGTCGAGGTAATAAGCGATGCCGTATGGGCCGAGCCGGGAGACGAGATGGTCGATATCAATATTGGCGCCATGGTTGATGAGGGTGTCGAGGTTGTCGGCGATTTGATATGAGTCGAGCTCAGAGACGAGTTGGTCGATATCCACGCCGGCATTTAGGGCATATTCTATGCCGTATTTTTCTCGTAGCTCGGTGATTCTGGGGTCGTTGTCGTTGTATGTATCTAAGGTCTTGATGGGGTGGTGGATTTCATAGATGAACTCTAGCTCTTCTTTAGTAAGATCTTCACCGTTTTGCATTTTGCGGTCTAGACGGATGAGCTCGTTTTTGTCGGCGAATTTGGGGAGGAACTCTTCCCCGCCGGGTAAGGTTTTAACTTTTGCTTCTACTGTGGAGACAACAGAGTCGTTTAGAGCTTGGCCTTTTTTAATACCGGAGATTTCGGCGACTTGACCATCTGGATCTAGGCGAATGGAGGCGACGGCGTTTTTGGATAGTTTGCCGGTAGTGGGGTCTTCTAGATGGAAGAGGATGAACTTGGCCTTGCTGGATTCATTGTCATCGTGATCGTCATCCCAGTCATTATCTTGACCGTAGGTACCATATTCAAGATAGTGTCTGCCAACGGCTGGAGTGGCAACGCACCAGCCAGTACCTTTGGCGGCTCTGGCGATGTCTTGTTCATCGCCTAGGGCATATTCACGCCAGACACCATGGACATCTTCGGGGTTTTCGGGGGGTTCTATGATGGGGCAAACGTCCTGTTGGATGGCATTGTAGATTCTGGCGAAATTACCGGAACTAACGTCTTTTTCTAGTTCGATGTTTCTTTCACCTTCTTCTGTGTAAAACTCTCGTTCGTGGTTGCCATAGTAACGATTGACTACTTCAAAGACACCACTGAGGATTTCGGCGTCGGCATCTGGATAGGGGGCGACGGTGGTTTCGTCTCTTGTGGCGTATTTGCCTTTGCTTTTGTCGTAACGGCCCATTTTGGTCATACCGTCCCAAGCGTAGACTTTGAACCAGAGGGGATAGGGTGAGTGTTCGTCACCTAAGTAATTGGCCCAGCTTTCTAGGGATTCTTTTTGGAGCTTACGTTCTTCGTCGTAGATTGCGTGCTTGTATTCTTCGGTTAGTTGAACATTACCATGCCCGTTGTCTCTTAGCTCTTGCTGCTTGGATTGCCAGTAAGAATCGGTGATGTTTTCGTATTTGATGAGTAGGTCGTCATTGATGGACTTTTGCCAGAGTTTTTGTTCAGCGGAGTTGCCATACTTAGAGATAAGGCGCTCTAGACGAGAGAGGTAGGCATAGTTGCGACGTTCGTTGTTTTTGCCGGGGAGCTTTTCGCCACGATCTTTGGCTTTGTTGAAACTGGATTCTACAATGTCTTTGTGGCGAGTGTTAAAGCCAGCGGTAGTGAGGGCAGTGGCGCCGACTTGGCGAGTGTGGTCTTCGGGACTGGGGGATTCTGGGTTGTTTAGTGTTTCTGCGTGATTTTCCATTATATTACCTCGTCTATTATTACTCTTAAGTATATAGTTTTAATGAGGAAGTGTCAAGATTATGAGTATGAACAGTAAGTTTGACGGTAAGAAAATTAGATGCGGAGGCGGGAGAGGATTTTGGTGCTAAGGCGAGAGGCGAAGTGTTTGAGAAGGAAGAAGATTGCGATAGAGACGGCGATGATGATAAACATGATGAGGAGGCCGTTTGGCGCGAGGAAAGTGAACTCGAAGAATTCGCGTGCGAAAGGAATAAGAAAGGCGCCGGCCATGATGGCGATGATGGCGAGGAGAAGCGCAGTGCGGAGTTTGTTGAGTGGGCGAGAAATCCAATAGATTAGCATGAGGTCGATGGTGAAGGTGATAAAGACGGAGGTGGTGGTGAGTTCGAAGCGTGAGAAATTGTTGTAGTGCGAGACAATAGAGAGAGCGAGCATGGCGACGGAAACGGTGAATCCGATAGGGATGGAATATTCGATGATGTTCCTCGTGAACTGGTTTTTGATGCGTTCGGTGTTGGGCTCGAGGGCGAGAATAAGGCCAGGGAGACCGATGCAGGCGAAACTAAGAAGCGACATTTCGATGGGGCTAAAGGGGTAACTGAAAGGCAGAATGACGAAGATGACGGCGAGGATGGTAGCATAGACGGTTTTGGCGAGAAAGAGAGTGGTGGAACGCTCAAGGTTGTTGATAGACTGGCGACCCTCGTCGATAATAGCGGGGATGGTGTCGAAATTCGAGCCCATCAGCACGAATTTGGCGGCGCGACGAGCGGCGTCGCTACCCTCGCCGATGGCGAGAGAGGCGTCAGCTTCTTTCATGGCTAGAATATCGTTGACGCCGTCGCCAGTCATGGCAACGGTTCTTCCCCGTTTTCTTAAGGCTTTGATGAGTTGCTGCTTTTCGGAGGGCTTGACCCGGGTGAAAACGTTGTAGTTTTTGACGAGGGTGGCGTAGTTTTTGGTTTTGAGAGAGGAGAGATTGACGCCTTTTGGATCTCTCATGCCGACTTTTTTGACAATGGCGGCAACGGAGTCTAGGTCGTCGCCGGAGATGACAACAGGGGCAATGTCGTTGTTATAAAAGTAGTCGATAATATGCTTGGCGGTGGGGCGAATTTCGTCCTCGAGGCGCACTATACCGAGAAGGACATCAGGGGATACCTCTTCGGGTACGGAGTCGCTCGCGCCCGTCTGGGGAGACGGAACTGCCTCGCTCGGAATTCCAAACAAGTTTGGAATTCCCTCGCTTCGTTGTTCCGTCGTTACGGGGCTCGCGCTCCTCCTGTCTCGGTCGTAACCTCCGACAGGCCCCTCTGAGATATCCCCTGATGTCCTTTTGATAACAGTGATGACACGGTAGTCGCCGGAGGCGGATTTGACTTGGTCGATAAGGGACTGGTCAGAGGTGAGAAAGTCGATGGCGCCCATGAGGTAAGTGGCGGTTTTGGTCTTAATCCCGGAGTATTTGCGTTCGGAGCTGAAGGGTATCGTTTCGGTGATTTTGGCAAAATCGCCTGTGGGCTTAAATTTGGCACCTCTCACGAATTTTTGCTTTAAGGCGGTAACTGTATCGTTTTCGGACATTTGGTGGGCTAGAATCGCCTGCAAAGCGCCTTCAAACGTATTATCATAAGCAGTATAGTCATGAACGGTCATGTGACCGGTGGTCAAGGTGCCGGTTTTGTCGAGAGCGAAGGTGTCGACGCGGGCGAGAGTCTCGGTGGCATAGAGGTCTTGGACGAGGACCTTTTTCTTGCTCAAGCGGATGGTGGCGAGGGCGAGAACGCTAGAGGTCAAAAGGATGAGGCCCTCGGGAATCATGTTGATGAGGGCGGCGACGGTGCTGGTGATGGCGGTGGTGGTGTCGGATTCGGTGCGGAAGCGGGACCAGAGGAGGAGTGCGCCGACTGGGATGAGGGCGTAACTGATGTATTTGACGATTTTGTTCATGAGGAGGAAGAGTTTGGAGTCGGCGGTTTTTAGGTTGTGGGCGGCGCTTTCAATCTTGGCGAGGGAGTTGTCTTCGCCGACGGCGGTGACTTTGGCGGTGGCGGAGCCGGCGACGACGAAGCTGCCGGAGATTAATTCGTCGCCGGGATGCTTTTCGATATTGTCTTGTTCGCCGGTGATAAAGGCCTCGTTGACCTCCAGAGTACCATCTTGCATGATACTGTCATACAAGATCTGGTCGCCGAGGGCGAGGACGATTTGGTCGCCTTTTTTGACCTCTTCGGGGGGGATTTGGAAAGATTTGTCATCCCTGATGACGGTGGGGCGTTGCTCGGCACGCAAACGCATTTTTTCGACGATTTTGTAGGCGCGGACTTCGTTGATGATGCTAATTAGGGTGTTGGCAATAGCGATAAAGATGAAGAGCATATTCTTGAAGCTACCAACAAAGGCAACCATGAGGGCAAGGACAAGGTTGACGAAGTTAAAGAGGGTGAAAGTGTTTTTGATGATGATTTTTAAGATAGGGTGATTCTTCATAGTTTTGATTATAACATGATTTGTGGTATAATTATAGAGGAAGTGATTGCACTTTAAGTTTTTGGTTTTTACGAGGAGGTGGATATGGCTAAACTGGAACTGGGGACAATCAAGCGAGTGATTGAAGAGTCTAATGCGACAAGGGAGCTAGATGCGGCAGTGATGGCCTGCGAGAGGATTATGGTGCCGAGAGAGCAAATATACGAATGGCTTAGTGTACAGGTGTCACCGGATTTATCCAGAAGGTGGTGGGAGTATATGGCCGGATTGTTTGCTTGCATTAATGCAGATTTGCACGAGCAAGAGCTAGTGGATATTTGCGATCAGTGCTTTAAGAGGTTGGACTCATGGGCGCAAAGCACGCTTATGGAGGCACTTGAAAAAATCTTTTTGCAACATGGACTTAGTGAGGAGCTGACCGACGTGATGACCGCGTCGAATCGTTGGATTGATCAATATTGTGCCTTGTGTGCGTGGCAAGGCAGAGCAACACCGCTCTGGGCAGTAATGCGCGGGATGTGTAGTGCTGATTGCTTGGTACAAAAAGCGGCGGCGAATGCTTGCGAAAATGCTAATTTATCAATCGCAATGATTGGTGATTGGAGACAGGAGAAAGACGTATATCGGCGTCTGGCGGCGATAAAGGCGATGACACATCGGCCCAAAGTACCGTTTGCTTGGCTGGCCAAGGGTCTGGACGATGATTCCCCTACGGTGAGGAACGCAGCGGCGAGAGCGGCAGCGTTGAGGAGGATTCCGAATAAGTACCTGAATAGGTGGCTGGATGACCCGTCGACGGCTCCTGAAAAAAAGCTGGCGATAATCTGGAATTTCGAGGAACGCGAAAAACAGAGACTAGCACTAATGGCTTGGAATTGCGCGGGGTGCGAAAATTCACCGATCTGGGACTGTGATGAGTGCCCGAGGCCACTTGGTGAGCTGCGGAATGCAAAATCGATGCGCCGGTGGCTGAAGTGGTTGCGGTTTTTTGCCAAGACAGATCCGTCGTGGCAAGTACGGACAGAGGCAACGCGAGTGTTGGGAGTGCAGAATTTACCGCTTATCCAGGATGGAGAGTCAGGGATTGGTTTTAAAAAGTGCTTGGGCGGAGTAATATTGGCGGTACAGATCCCGAAAAATGCACAAATTCGCAAAGATGTGCGTGGATGGCGCAGAGCAAGTGAGGCCAAAATCGTGGGTATCGAGGGCGATTTTTATGGTGAAGAAGTAGGAATCTCATACTATGATTTGGTGACCGAGTACAGAGTCGGAGATCAGATTGTGGTCAAGGACTTTGACTACCTACCTGAAACAAATACGACGGGGTTTTATTACGTGAAGAGGCGGGGGTCTTTGTGGCGCTGCTGTCGTTAAGCTCGTAGAGAACTTAAGAACTCATAGGGGTCAATCTATTTACTTGGCCCCTTTTTTGTGGTATAATAAGGATAGGGTGAGTGGACC
>CAYNBW010000007.1:0-21042 GCA_964396015.1 uncultured Candidatus Saccharibacteria bacterium
TGTGCCATATTTGGGATTATGCTTAGGGATGCAAGTGGCATGTATTGCAGCGGCGAGGCGTTCGCTAGCGGCTTCTTCTTCGTCAGCGGATGCGCTACTCGCTCACCGTACGTCAAGTACGGTTCGCTCCGTTGCTCCCGCTTCCTCGAATAAGCGCGCTATCGAAACGCCTCGTAAACCTTATAACTCAGAAGAATTTGGGGCGAGCGAGAAAGACGGGAATAACGTGATATATATTATGGAGGGGCAAGAGGGGAAAGAGTCGACGGGCGGGACGATGCGGCTGGGGGACTATCCGGCGAAGCTGCTTAAGGGGACGCGGACGGCGAAGATTTATCGAGATGGGGTGGAGAAGGGGGGTGGTTATGTGTATGGGACGGAAGTTTTGAAAAATGGGGATGTGAAGGTGATTGAGCGACATCGGCATCGGTATGAGGTGAATCAGAAATATTTGGATGCGATTGCTGATGGGGGCGTGGTAGTGTCGGGGGTGTCGCCGGATGGAAAGCTAGTAGAGTTTGTCGAGGCGCCAGATTGTCGGTTCTTTGTGGCGACGCAGGCGCACCCGGAATTTAAGTCGCGGCCGCTCCACGTGCATCCGTTATTTATGGAGTTTATTCGGATGTGTAAAAAATAATCCCCTCTTTGTGGGATTATTTAGCGACCGTTCTTGAGGCGTGGATGTTTGCGCTTGTCGCTGTGCTTGTGGTTATTGTTGCGATTTTGTTTTGAAACTGGTCGCATTGTGAATTTTCTTGCCATAGTATGATTATAGCATATCTCGAGAGAGTTTTCAAGCGGGGTGTCTTCTTGGTAAAAATACAGGGTGGGGATAGAGGAAATGCTTGCTAAAAATCGGAAAATGTGGTATAATTGGGGTATGTATGACGAAATGCCGTTCTCTAGAATGACGGCGATTAATCAGTTTGTGGTGAACGAGCGGGAGAAGAAACTCGGGATTTTGGCGTTGGATACGGATATTTTTCGAGGGCAGGTGGGGGAGGAGAAGCAAAACCGTGATGATTATGCGGGGCGGGAGATTTTGGAACTGATACAGAATGCGGACGATGCGATGTATGAGGGGGGATTGAAGGATGGCAAGATTAAAATAGTGCTGAGGGGAGACGAACTGAGTTTTTATAATGATGGGGCGCCGTTTGATGAAAAGGGGGTGAAGTCCCTACTTGTGCCACACAATAGCTCTAAGGGCGGGGAACTGATCGGCAATAAGGGACTGGGGTTTCGGGCGCTTTTGAACGAGGCGGAGTATATTTATATAGAGTCGATGGGGCTGTCGGTGAGATTTGGACGGGAGGATAATCAGGAGTATTTTGAGAAATACAATAAACATAATTTGCCGGGGCAACCGCCGATTTTGAATACACCACGAGTGGTGGAGCCGCAAGGGACGGACGGTTATACCACGATGGTGCGGATGAAACTGAAGAATGAGCATGCGGTAGAGCGTTTAAGGTTGCTGGTGAATGAGGTGGACGAAAAGACGTTGCTGTTTTTGCAGAAGGGGACGGAGATTATGGTGGTGACGGACGCGGGGGAACGGACGTATACGAAAAAGATGGCGGGAATTATATATACGGTGTCGACAACAGTGAACGGCGAGGTGGTGGTAGAACATCAGTATAAAATGATGCAGAAAAATTATCAGTTGAAGGTAGAGAATGCTGATGGGGTGGTGGAGGAGCGGAAAGCGAAAATTGCGCTGGCGTGGACAGAGGATGAGCAGGAGGATTATCGGACGTTGTACTCGTATCTCAAGACGAAGATTCAGTTTCCGACGAATTTTTTGGTGCACGCGAATTTTGATTTGACGGCGAACCGGGCGGATATTGTGGAGAATGAATATAACTGGTCGCTCACGACGGGGATAGTGGACGCGATGTTTGAATGTGCGAAGCTGGCGACGAGTACGCCGGGGCGGTGGGATGCGTGCGATTATGTAATGGGGAATTATGAGAAATTTGATGATGATATTCGGTATGATGGGATGACAGTGCGGCAATATTTTATGGAAAAGTTACGTTCTGCGAAGATTTTGCCGACGACGAATGGGAAATATGTGAGTTTTGCGGATGAGCCGAAGCATTATCGGGCGCGACTGGCGGATTATTTGAAAGGAGATGGGTTTGAGGCGCTGTTGAAATATGCGGATGACGTGAAATATGATGAGTTTGTGGAGAAGTATGGGGCGGGGGAGTATGGGCTGGAGTTTTTGAAGCAGAAAATCGACGAAGTGGCGGTGGGACTAACGATGTCGGAAGTAGTGACACTGTCGATTGAGTTTTATAATGAGTTTGGGAATAGGAATGTGACGTGGAATGAGGGGAATATGCCGAAGTTTTTCCGCGGGAAGAAGCACGATTTGATTCCGGCGGAGTATGCGAAGTTTACGGAGCCGACGCGAGAGGTGTTTCGAGGGCTGCCGAGGTTTTTGCGGTTTGATTTTGTGCAGGATGCGATGCTGAAAGAGGCGATGGAGCAACTTAAGATCGAGAGCGTGGAGAAATTAACGCAGAGTAATTATGGGGCTTTTTATGGAATTAGGCAGTATAGGCTGGAGACGGTGGCACGGCAGTATTATAATGAGTTGATGGAGCGTGATGACGATGCTGAGGAGTGGGCGAGTTTTGTGCGGTGGTGCTTTGTGAATGGATTGACGGAGCGGAGGACTTTGGAGGAATATCGGATTTCGAAGATGTATTTGCCGGCACGAGCGGATGGGATAGTGGCGGCGGATGAGGCGTATTTGACGGGAGACTATGGGTGTGAACTAGTAGAAAAGATTTGGCCGGAGGAAGAGGGGTTGATATGTGATTATGCGTTTTTTGGATTGGATGAAGCGGAGAAGGCGGCGTTTACTAGGTTTCTTAAGGAACTTTTGGTGGCGGATAAGCCGAGATTAAATGTGGATGGATCGATTGACGGGCTGGCGGAGATTTTGAAGAGGGCGTCGGTGGAAGTTTTGAATGAACTGTTGCTAGATATGGATTTGGATTTGTGGAATTCGGATGTGGCGCGGAAAGTGATTTTGAATACGGCGTGGATACCGGTGGATGAGGAGAGGTTTGCGCCGGGGCGGGTGATTTTGGATAGGGCGTATCGGCGGAACTATGAGGGGATAGTGGGATTGAGTCGCGAGCGGTTGACGGATATTTTGGGGGTGAGATTGGCGGAAAAGTTGGCGACGGAAGAAATGCTGAAGACGGAGATTACGCAGTTTGATGCGGATACAATATATGGTGTGATGCTGGGGCTACCTGAAAAAGACCCGAAGGGTGTGCTAGCACGACGGGTGCAGGGACAGATGGCTAAAATGGTGGTGGCGGAGGTGGAAGAAAAGCTGGCGGTGTTTGATGTGTTTAATTACGACAAGTTTTTGAAGGATGGACAGGTGTTTTGTCGGGACGGGCAGTATCATCCTGCGAGCGAGAGTTTTTATATGGCGGACGGGGTGATGCCAGAGGCGACGTATCGAGGGCGGAATTTAATCGAGGCACCGAGAAAGCAGGGGGCGGCGAAAATTGAGAGGCTGTTTGGGGTGGCGAAGCTGACGGTGGACTATAAGGTGAGCGGGTTTGTGCGGTCGGCGATGGATGAGAGGTTTTTACGGGAGTGGGGAGAGATAAAGACGGGGGTGATGGCGACGGTGCCGTATAGTGCGGAAAAAATGCGGGTGCTCAAGGTGGTGCTGTGTGACGAGGTAAAGATTTTGGTGGATGGGGAGGTGAGGGCGCTTTCGGCGTTTGATTTTGCGATGGGCGGGCGAGGGGAATATTATTTGGTGGTGCCGGACGAGGGTTGGGATGAGATACGGTATGATTCGGATTTTGTGGAAGCGATGGCGAACATCATCATCGCGCGGGTGGGGACGGATGCGGTGGAAGAGGCGCGGAGTGATATTAAGGTGGTGCTTCTGACGCGGAATATTCGGAAAGAGTTTTTGCGGGATGTGGAAAAACATGAGGCGTGGGAGAGGGCGGTAAGTGAGCTGGCGAGTGGTGAGGCGGATGCGGAGATGGATGCAGAACGGGTAGTGAACGGGAATTTTGAGAAAGTAAAAAGTGCGGTGGTGCATCTTGACAAGCAATATCGGATGTCGTTGTATGATTATTTGAGTCGAGAGGGGGAGAAGCCGGAAGGGCTTAGGCCGGAGGATTATTCGAGACTAGTCAGGGATTTTAGTGAATGGATACCGGATAGAGATGATGCGGCGCTTTTACAACGGGATTTTGATGCGCAGGAATATGTGGTCTCGCGGAAGTTTGAGGGGATGGACGCTGAGGTAGTGAATGATTGCGGGCAGGCGAAGTTTCGAGAGTTTTGGGAGACGCTGGATGAGGAAGGGCGGATGGTGGTGAATGGGGATGTGCGATTGAAAGATTTGGTGAGGTTTGGGTATTTTGAAAAAGTAAGGGCGGAGATTCTGGAACGGGAGAAGACAGAAGAGGTGGATGCTGAGACTTTGGACGGCGAGGCGGATGATGAGGGCTCTGAGTTACGCGCAGAAAACGAAATTGACGTGAGCCAGCTGAGAGCAAAGACAAAGCGCGGGTATGGAGGTGGCGGTTTTGGTGGGGGTGGGGCATTTGTGCGTGGCTCGGATGAGCAGAAGAAAAAGAATGGCGTCAAGGGACAGAAGCTGGCGATAAAACTTTTGCGCGGGGAAGGGTTTGAGGTGGAAGATAGGACGGGGGATGCGTTACTTTCGGGTGAAAATGTGGATGGCGATGACACAATGGGGTATGATTTGGAATATACGGCGGATGGAGTGAAGCATTGTATAGAAGTGAAGGCGTGTACGGCACCGAGGGAAGCGAGATTCACTATATCGCGGGGCGAATATGAGACGGCGGAGAGATTGTCACAAATCGAGGGGGTGGAATATGAGATATTTTGCGTGATGGGAGTGAGGAAAAAAAGGCCGAATTGGGTGCGGATACCATGGGAAGATGTTAAGAAGGATTTGGTGGCGGATGGTTATCGTTATTCTAAAATATTTGAAGCTGGGGTTTCTGGCGGATAAGTATCGCCATTGTAAAACGTTTGTGCTATAATGGTAGCATGGACGAACGGGAGATACAAGAAAAACGACGAGACAATGAGGAGCGGGCGACGGCTGAGCGGGCGCGGATTTTGGGGCTACCGTATCTTGACACGCGGAAGTTCGAAGAATATATGCCGCTAGTGTCGGGGCTTTTGAAGATTGATGAAATGCATCGGGATTTTATTTTGCCGCTGTCTCGTGGGGGTGGGGAGCAACATTTTCAGTTTTTGGTGACTGCGCAGACGCCACGGTCGTTAATTGATAAGATGCGGCAAGAGTATAACGATAAGGGGGAGCGGGCGGACTTTTTCTTGATTTCGGGGTCGGCGTATAAAATACTGATGTTGCGCTATGACCCCCCGGTGGAAATACACTATGATGATATTAAAATTGCGGGGGAGGGGGACTCGGAGACGATTGAGTCGGTGTCGCGAACGCTGGCGAGTGTGTCGACGGAGAAGGTGTTTGACTTTTTAATTGATCAGGCGGATAAGTTGGGTGCGAGTGATATCCACATTGAGAATTTACGGAATGAGATACGGATACGGATGCGGGTGGACGGGCTGTTGCATCCGGTGGCGGTGATTGACCGGGATAAGTACCGGGTGTTTATGGGGGAACTGAGTTCGCGGGCGAATGTGTCGATGGCGTCAAATGAAGCGCAGTCGGGGCATATGCAAAAGGAAGTGGAGCGAGATGGGCGGACGCATTTACTGAACATTCGGGTGGAGACAATTCCGACGATGTATGGGCAGGATGCGGTGCTGAGGTTGTTTAATTTTGATGAAACTTTGTTGAATTTGGATCTGCTGGGGCTATCGCGGGGGGAGCGGGCGGAAATTGATGAGGTGATTTCGCATCCTAGAGGATTGGTGTTGATGGTGGGGCCGACGGGGTCGGGTAAATCGACGACTCTATACTCGATGCTAAATGCGCTGAATACACCGGAGCGGAAGATTATTACGCTGGAGGACCCGATTGAATATGGGATTACGGGGATTTCGCAGATTCCGGTGGCGACGGGGAACGGAGGGTCGTTTGCGGAGGGGTTGCGTTCGGTGTTGCGATTGGACCCGGATGTAGTGATGGTGGGGGAGATTCGGGATGGCGATACGGCGAAAACGGCAATTCAGGCGTCGATTACGGGGCATTTGGTACTGTCGTCGTTTCATGCAAACTCTAGTGCGGCGGCGTTTTCGAGGATGATTGATCTGATTGGGGTGAATCCGATTTTTGCGTCGTCGATAAGACTGGTGGTGGCGCAGAGGTTGGTGCGGCGGTTGTCAGCATCGAAAAAAGCGCGAAAGGCGACGAAGGCGGAGACGGAGTATATCCGGAAGGTGCTGGCTGGGGTGGATAAAAAATGGCTAGGTGGGGATGCGCCGGTGCCGAGGATTCCGAGTGTTAAGCCAGTTGATGTTGGCGATGGCGGAAGAAGCAAAAAGAAAGATAGATTGACGGCGGAGGAAAAGGCGGATAAGATTATGATGGAAACGGACTTGAACAAGGCGTTGATTGAGGTGGAAGAGAAAATTGCGCAGAGAGAGGAGGCGCCGGAGCAAGAGGGGGCTAGCGTGGGAGTGAAAGTGAAAGTCGGCGATGGTAAGGCTGAGCGTGTCGCGAATGAGATAGTGCGTGGAGGTGAAATTGATTTGGATAACATCGTGCTGTACGATCCGGTGCCGACGGAAGAAGCGCCGTTTGGATATAGTGGACGGACAGTAATAATGGAGCAATTGGTGGTGAATGAGGATATTCAAAAGTTCATTCGGGGGGACGTAGCGGATATCAATACAGATGTGATTGAGAAAGTGGCGCGGAAGAATGGGATGTTGACGCTGGAGCAAAAAGGAGTGCTGGCGGTACTCAGAGGGGAAACGACGCTGAAAGAAATTGCGCGTGTAATATAACCATTTGGACTTTTTCTAATATGGACTTTTCTTTAAAAAGAAAAGTCCAGCAAAAGAAATTAGGATGAAAACGAAATCAGGCGCATGTCCTGATTTCGTTTTTGATTATTACTAGATGGTAGAGCCGACAGGAATCGAACCTGTATCGCAGACTTAGAGGGTCTGGGTCCTATCCGTTGAACGACGGCTCCATATAATATATTATACACTAATCTTCGGGTTTGCGCAATTTGTAGTAGATGGAGGGGGCGAAGCGAATGGGGGCGAGGGTTTTTTGGGCGTTGTTTTCCATTTTGATGAGAGTTTTGGTGCCGAAGATTTTTTTGAGACGGCGGCTGCGGAAATTGGAGACAGAGAGGACCTTCTCCTGTTTGAAACCGATGCGGGCGAACATTTCTTCGACGTATCGCGGGTGGTAGTTGTAGAAGCCGGCTTTGCAGATTTCTTGGTAGTTGGCGGGTTGCTTGCTCCATGGGTTGACTTTGGACCGACCGGTGATGAAGCGGGCCATTTTGGGGAGAGTGCGCTTGTTGGCGACTTCGATAACGGCGACGCCACCGGGCTTTAATACGCGGTAGAGCTCCTTCAAGGCATCTTCGAGGTGGTCGAGGTGGTGGGTGACGCGAACCATCATGAGACCGTCGAGTTCGTTGTCCTTGAAGGGGAGTTTATAAATATCACCGGATTTGGTTTCGATTTTGTCGCCGTAGATTTCTTTGGCTTGGGCTAATTCGGTTTTAGAATAATCGAACAGGTAGACTTTGTGGGCGCGCTTTAGATATTCATTGGCGAGACGGCCGTAACCGCCGCCGATGTCGGCAAATTTGTCCATGCGTTTAGGTAGGAGCTTTTGGATGGCCATGCGGTCGGATTGATCTTCGTATTCGCGGTCAGCGTCTTCCCAGAAAATCTTTTTGTAATCGTAGCCGTTATAATCGGAAACGACTTTGGGTTGCTTGAGAGTTTTGGATTTGGAATTAGAGCCAGATCCAGATTTGGCAGACGCCACAGTTTTGTTGCTACTCATATAGTATATTATAGCACAGATTATTTGACTGAGGCGGTTTTGATGATGAACTTGACGTTTTCGGCAGTGGGGTTCTTGAAGTGGGTGTAACTTCTGGCGGCGTCGACAGTCTTGCGGGCGTTGTAAGTGAAGTTGGCGAGATCCTTGTTGGCGAAATCAACGAGTTTGTTGATGCCGGAAGTTTTGAAGGTGGTGAGACCATCTTTGAGGGTGATGGAACCGTCATAGAGCTGAGTTGTGCCGTCGACGAGAGTGCCTAGACCAGAAATGAGCTCGGGGGTTTTGTCCTTGATGGTGCTGAGGCCGGATGAAAGATCAGTGGCGCCAGCGGCGACCTGAGCGACGCCGTCGGTATAAGTAATAATGCTGGTACTGAGTTTGAGTAGACCGGAAGCTTTGGTAAGAGCGGCAATTTTGGCTTTGAGGGTAGCAATATTGGTGGCGAGAGTGTTGTAGGGTTCGGAACCTTCTGGTACATCGGCGATGGCAGACGTGGCAGCTTGGAGTTGGGAAGCGAGGTTGTCGATGGTTTGGGCGAGGACGGTCTCGTAAGTTGTAGGGGTGACGGTAATGCCTTCATTGGCTAGTTCGGCGATAGTAGAATTAATGATAGTGGTGGCGCCGGAGCTTAGAGCGTCGTTATTGGCGACAATGCGGTTGAGTCCGTCGGATATTTTATTGGCGCCATCGGCGGCGGAGCTGATGCCAGAAGAGAGAGTCTTGGCACCGTCGTAGAGCTTGGTGGCGCCGTCGAGGGCAGATTTGAGCCCGTCGGAGAGGTCGGAGGTACCGGCGAGGATTTTGTCGAGGCCAGCGGATAAATCATTGACGGAACCGATGAGTCCGTCGACAGTGTTGAGTTGGGTGGTGTCGATTTCTTGGAAAATCTCGTTGGTGAGAAGAGTATAAGTAGAGCCGAACTCAAAATTGGTAACATCGGCGGTGATGGTAAATGAATCGGGGAGAAAATCGGTGCCTAGATCTGCATTGAGACCGGGCATAGCATAGCCAATAGTGATAATGCGGGAGCCGTCGTCGATGATTTTGCCATGGTCGATAGAAACGTTACTGAACTTAGTGTTATCTAGGATGGTGCCAGAAACGGCGAGAAAAGGAACGGCCTTGCCTTGATAAGTGTTAGTGGTGTCGTAGCTGAATTTGATGGTGACGCGACCAGATTTGCCGGTGAGGTCATGAGAGGGGGTCTCGTTGCCGTTTAGGGCATAAGTAATTTTGAGATTGACCGGGAGGGTCTCGTTGCCGGTATTGAGCTGGCTGCCGATGAAAGTTTGACTGACAGTGCCGTCAGCGTTAGCAATGGCATAGACGGTTTCGTCTTTAGAATTAAGAGTCTTAGTAGCCTCTTTGGCAATTTGGCTGTTGGTTACGGCGATGAGCGGAGTGGTATCCTGTTTGACGCTACTTTGGCTGACGGCATAAACGCTAGTGCCGATAGAAGCGATGGTAGCAGTAATAATAGTTGGGATAATGATAGATTTTTTCATTTATTTAGTCTCCTTAGTTAACTTTTTCATACCTTTAGTTGTGCGAATAATGAGAGGGTCAGCGATGTAGAGAAGCGGTCCCAAGAAACAAGGAACAGCGAAGATGGAAATGGCGGCACCGCGAGCCATTAGCATACAGATAGAACTAATCATATCGGCGCGAGAGTAGATAGCAACGCCAATGGTGGCGGCGAAGAAAACGGCGCCGGAAATAACGATAGACGGGATGGAAGTCTTGATGGCGATGGTGACGGCTTCCTTTTTGGACTTGCCGGAGACGCGCTCGCGTTTGTAGCGAGTGGTCATGAGAATGGCGTAGTCAACGGTGGCGCCGAGCTGGATGGTGCTGATGCAAATAGGCGTAATAAACGAGAGGCGCTCGCCGATGAGAGAGGAGATGCCGAGGTTGATAAAGATGGCAGACTCGATAACTGCAATAAGGATGAAGGGAAGCGAGAAGCTGCCGGTAGCGATGGCAATAATGACAAAGATGGCGCCGATGGAGACAATATTGACGTTGCGGAAATCGTTGGACATGAGCGTCACCATATCGTTAGTGGAGGCAGACTCGGAAACGAGAAGGGCATTTTGGTCGTGAGATTTGATGACCTCGTTGATTTTGGCGATCTGGTCGGCGATTTCGTTAGTAGCGGTTTTGTATTCGGAGACCATGATGGTCATTTCCCATTTGTCGCTTTTGAGAAGATCGGTGAAACCGTCGGGGAGGATTTCGAGCGGGACCTCGGTGCCTACGATAGAGGCGGCGTTTAGAACGGTTTTGATGCCGTGGATGTTTTGGAGCTCTTCAGACATGGCACGCGCATCTTCGGTGCTCATGTGGGCATCAGTTAAGGTCATGTGAACGTTGGCCATGCCGAAATGCTCTCGAAGCATTTTATTGGCGACGGCGAAGTCCATATCTTGAGGAAGACTATCGGCGATAGTGTAATAGACGTTATTGTTGGTGTTTTGGTAGCCGAGGAAGGCCGGAGGAAGAATAGCGATAAAAGCGATCAGAAAAACAGGAGCGTATTTGACGATAAATTGGCTGACTTTGCTAAAACTGGGGAGAATGCTCTTGTGGTCGAGCTTTAAGAGAGGTTTGTTGAAGGTAAGGATGAGTGCGGGGAGGACAGTAACGGAACCGAGGACACCGAGAATGGTGCCTTTAGCCATAACGAGGCCAAGGTCGAAGCCGAGGGTGAAGGTCATAAAACAAAGGGCAAGGAAGCCGGCGACGGTAGTGGCAGAAGAGCCGAGGACGGAGCTAAAGGTGGCCTTGATGGCGCGCTCCATGGCGTTGTTGGAGTCTTTTTTGGGGTCTTCGGCGAGGTATTCGCGGTAGGAATGCCAGAGGAAAATGGAATAATCCATGGTAACGGCGAGCTGTAAAATGGCGGAGAGGGACTTGGTAATGTAGGAGATTTCGCCGAAGATGATGTTGGTACCGAGGTTGATAAGAATCATGGCACCGATGCTGACGAGGAAGAGAACGGGGGCGAGCCAGTTGTCGAGAAAAGCGAGCATGATTAAGAGGGCGAGGCTGGCAGCAATGATAACGTAGAAAATTTCCTCTTCTTCGCTGAGGTTCTTGAGGTCGGTAGAAAAGGCGGACATACCGGAGATATGGGCGTGGCCGTCGGTGGTTTCACGAATCTTAGTGACAGCGTTTAGAGTTTCGTCGGCGGAAGTGGAAGTATCGAAAAAGACGGCAGTGAGTTTCTCGGTGCCGTGGGTGAATTTCTCATAATAATCATCGGGGATGATTTTGGCGGGGAGATTGTTGTCGGTAAGAGTGCCAAAACCGAGGACGGTATCGACGTGAGGGATTTGCTTGAGGTCGTTTTCGAGAGATTGTTCTTGTTCGTCATTCAAATCTTCGGTGATAATGATGGCAAAGGCACCTTTGCCGAATTCATTTAAGAGCTCGTCCTGGCCCTTGACGGTTTCCATGTTGTCGGGGAGATAAGTTAAAAGGTCGTAGTTGATACGGGTATTGAACATGCCAATGAGTGCCGGAATTAGCAGAATTGCGGCAAGTATTAAAATGAATTTGCGGTATTTAACGATAAATTTTTCCATATAAGAATCCTTACTGTTTATGATTATACCATACTTTGTTAAAAAATGCAAGCCCTGTGGGGCGTAACAGGGGTAAAAATGGGGTTTTTGGGAGATAAATGGATAAAAATTAGGCAAAAAGTTATGCTTGCAATGTGGAAAAATGTTTGGTAAAATGGAAAATGTCGTTCGTTAAAATCCCAAAAAGACGGAGTGGCTAGAGTCTTTAATTGCGAGTGGGCAACAAAGGTCGTATGGACGACGAACAATTAAGGAGAAAATTGGATACTATGCGTATCAAAAAAACTAAGCGAGCAGCAGTTCGCAAAGTGACGAAGATTCCCCCAGCCGAATGGATGGAATTTATCGAAATATAAAATATAGTCCCCTAGGGGACTATATTTTATTTTTGGCGGCGACGATGTCTTTAAACAATTGGACGAGTTCGGTGCCGGAGAGGTTGTGGTCCCAAGAGATGGTTTGGCCATTGACGGTGACGGAGGCGCCAGATTTGTTGTTCCAGTCGATATATTGACCGTCAACGTAGAAGGCTGGGGTGCCGGGAATGTCGATGCGTTTGCCTAGCCCCATGTCGAAGCTGATTTTTTTGCTGACGGCGTCGGAGGCGATGTCGGTGTGGAACTTGTCGAGGTCACCTTTGCCATCAGTAACTTCGGTGAAGTATTTGTCGAAGAGGGCAGTACGATCGGAGCCGGAGGCGTACTCCCATTCGGATTGGTTGGCGAAGAGAGCGTTGGCGTATTCTTTCCAGTAGCCTTGGAGACCGGCGGCTTCGGCGGCGGAGGCAGCAGCGGTGCCGTTTTGATGGTAGTTGAGGAGGTAGTTGCGATAGATGATGCCGAGCTTGCCGTCGAGCTCCTCGACGGCTTGATTGACGCGAGAGTTAAGACTGGCGCAGGCGGGGCATTGGTAGTCGGCGTATTCGACGATAAAGACGGGGGCATCTTTGCTGCCTTTGACGTGGTCGCCGATGTTGCCATTGTGGGCGTCTGGTGCGATGTAAGATGCGAAATCGTAATCGTTGAAATTGGTGGCTTTATTGTTGCCGTCGATAACGAGGAAAGTGGCGACACCGATGAAAGCGATGATTGCGACAATGGCGACGATGCCGATTTTACTAAAACCTTTGCTGAAATGTTTCATATAACTCCTTTGTGTTATAATAATTATAACATGATGCGTGAGATTTGGGAAAAAATTAGGAAATGGTTGGTGGCGAGGATTAGTAATGTGCGAGTAAAAATGGAGGGCATAAGGGAGAGGACTAACGATGTGCCGGCGAGGACGGAGGGAGCGAAAGTGCGAGCTGGGGTGCGGACAGAGAAAATGGTAGAGCAAAGGATAGAGAAGGTGGAGCCGAGAACGATGGAAGAGCTGGTGGAGGTGATGCGGAGAATGCCGAGGAATGTGTTGACATCGAGGGATAGGAAGCGGATTGCGGCGGTGATGAGTTTTGATGAGCGGACAGTGGAAGAATTGATGGTGGGGCGAGAGAAAATGGTGTTTGTTGGTGAGGACGAACTGTTGGGCCCTTTGACGTTGGACAAGTTGTATAAATCTGGATTTACGAATTTTCCGGTGGTGGATGGACGTGAGCGGGTGCGAGGAGTGATACATACGGAGGCGTTGAATGCGCTAGAGATTAAAAAGACGGATAAGGCGAAAAAATATATGGTGGAGGCGTGCTATTTGCACGTAGGGGATTCGCTGAAATTTGTGGTGGAGGAAATCGAGCGGACGAACTCGTATTATTTCTTGGTGCTAGATAAAGAGGAGAGGCTGGCGGGGTTCTTTACAGTATATATGCTGTTAAAGTATCTTTTGGGGTAAAAATGTGGTATAATGGAGGGCATGAACAGAGTTTTGGCAAATCAGCTAGAGGGGTTTTTGGGTAAAGAAGTCGAAGTGGCGGGGTGGGTGAATTCACGACGAGACCATGGTGGGTTGATTTTTATTGATCTGCGCGACCATACTGGAGTAGTGCAGTTGGTGGTGACACCGGATACGGCGGAGGCGTTTGCGTTGGCGGAGAGTGCGAGAGATGAGTTTGTGCTGTATGCGCGAGGTAAGATGCGCGAGCGGGCGCCGGAGCTAGTGAACCCGAATATTCCGACGGGGAAGATTGAGTTGGTGGTGAGCGAGCTGGTGTTATTGAACCGGAGTGAGCCTTTGCCTGTGAACACGCACGACGATGGCGAGAAATCTTCGGAGGAGATGCGGCTGAAATATCGGTATCTGGATTTACGGAGGCCATCGATGCAGGAGATTTTGAAGCGGCGGAGTGAGTTTTATCGGGTGATTCGGGAATATATGTACGAGCATGGATTTACTGAAGTGACGACGCCGATATTGGCGAACTCGTCGCCGGAGGGCGCGCGGGATTTTCTGGTGCCGTCGAGGCTACATCCGGGGAAGTTCTATGCGTTGCCGCAGGCGCCACAGCAGTTTAAGCAACTTTTGATGGTGGGTGGGGTGCCGAAGTATTTTCAGATTGCACCGTGTTTTCGAGATGAGGATCCGCGGGCGGATCGGTTGTATGGGGATTTTTATCAACTGGACTTTGAGATGGCGTTCGTGGATGACGGCGAGGTGGTGCGACGGGAGATTCAGCCGCTATATGAGAAGTTGACGACGGAGTTTGCGGGGAAGAAGTTGGTGTGCCGGAGCGAGGTAGCGCGTAAATATGTGCCGGAGGGGGAGACGGTGGCGCGGATACCGTTTGAGGTGGCGATGGATACTTATGGGGTAGATAAGCCGGATTTGCGCTATGGGATGGAACTGGTGGATTTGACCGAGGTGTTTGCGCAGACGGAGTTTAAGGTGTTTAAACAGCCGTGCGTGAAGGCGCTGTGCGTGAAGGGCGGAGCGGAACTCTCGCGACGGGAGATTGATGAGTTTACGGAGCAGGCGCGGAAATTGGGGGCTGGGGGGCTGGCATATATATTATATACAGTGGAGGGAGAGAAGTCGCCGATTTTGAAGTTTATGAGTGATGAGGAAATCTCGGCGGTGCGTGAGCGGTGTGGAGCGGAGGAGGGGGATGCAGTGTTCTTTGGTGCAGATACGCGGGTGGTAGTGAATAAAGTGCTGGGGCAATTGCGGATTGCGTTTGCAGATAGATTTGGGTTGAAGGATCCGGATGAGGTGGCGCTGTGTTGGATTGTGGATTTTCCGTTCTATGAGTGGGATGAGAAGAATAAAAAACTGGACTTTGGACATAACCCGTTTTCGATGCCGAAAGGCGGGATGGAAGCGCTCATGGCGGCGAAAACGAATGAGGAAAAATTGGCGATTGTGGCTGATCAGTATGATATGGTGATGAATGGGTACGAAGTGGCGTCGGGGGCGGTGCGGAACTATAACCCGGAAATTATGTACAAAGTGTTTAATATCTTGGGATATAGTAATGAATATGTAGAGGCGCGGTTTGGGGGGATGTTGTCGGCGTTTAAGTTTGGTGCGCCACCGCACGCGGGGGCGGCGCCGGGGCTGGACCGGATTTTCATGGTACTTGTTGGCGTAGAGAATATTCGGGATGTGGTGGCGTTTCCGAAGAATGGGAACGGGGTGGATCTGATGATGAACTCGCCGTCGGAAGTGGATGCGATACAGCTTGAGGAGAGCCATTTGGCGATTTGTGATGTAGATTAGAATTGGAAAATGTGGTATAATGTAGTGTAGGCGATATTAGTGTTTCTGGGATTGGCGCAGTTGGTAGCGCGCACGCCTGGGGGGCGTGAGGTCGCCAGTTCAAGTCTGGTATCCCAGACCATGTCAAAATTAAGCATCAGGGTGTGGCGCAGTTGGTAGCGCGCAGCGTTCGGGACGCTGAGGTCGTCGGTTCAAGTCCGATCACCCTGACCATTTTTTTGTGCTATAATGGAAGTATGGAAGAGCGTCCCAAAAATAAAAAATGGTTAGTAATTATTATGATAGTGGCGTTTCTGGCATTGGTAGTGGGGTTAATTGTGTATTCAGTAATGAAGATGAATGCGGCGAATGATCGGAAGGTTTTGATAGATAATCTTGCGGAGTGTGCGCCGAATATTTCTGAATCATCACGAACGGAGTTAGAGACGAGTCTTTACGGTGTGGTTGTGTCTCAGAATGAAATTGGCTTCATGAAATCAGCAAGTAGTTACCATGCAAAGATTCGGGAGGATTCCTGTAAGACAAAGAATTACAGTGACTCGGGCCGCGTGACTACTACGATTATTATTGATATTCCAGAGCTACAATATTCTTATAAGGTACGATTTGACTGGATTTCGTCTGACGCAGAAGGCTCGAAAAAATTTGATACACTTGCGCCATATGTGTTCTGTCTTCCAGATGACGAGATGATTTATCCGGATTTTGGATGTAGTGATAATCCGGCTGTTTCTATAGAAGAAGACGAAATTACATATTTGCTACCATTGATTGGCGATGGATATGAGCTGACGTTGGTGAAATCGATAGAAACGAAAAGTGGATATGCGGTTATTGCGACAATAATACCGCCGAAAGAAGTGTATATGAGCGGAGATCCAATAGCATTTCGAGACGAGAGATTGGCGGAGATTAGGAAATTGCTCGAGTCTTACGGTCTTAATCTCGATAATTATGTCATTAGATCTAGATTTAACGTTGATTAGGATTTGAGGACTTGTTTGCTTGGAAAGTGCGGAGTATAATTAAGGCAGATGGTAAAGCATAAGAAAAACAGGATGGGAGGGGCGTTAGGATTCTTTTTGCTTGTGTTTCTAGCTGGATTGATGGTGGTGGCGCCGACGATGGCTTTGTCGGAGAGTCTTTATCAGCGCTATGCGACAAATAGTATCGTGTTCTATGATCCAGACGGAGAGATTGAAGAAGAAGAAGGGGAGGTCTGTATAGAGGGTTGCTTTGAGAAAGGGACGAGAGACAGTGCGACTGTCGAGGAACGCGTGTGGGGGAATTTACGGTATATGGGTTTTACGCCGGAGCAGGCGGCGGGACTCATGGGGAATATATTTAGCGAAGGCGGGACGCCCACGCGGCAGGAGGATGCTTATAATTTGGCACGTGATAGAGGGTGCAAAACGCAGCAAGGTGAGGAATATACAATTTATCTTGATAGCAACAGTGGGGCGACTCATGCTAGTTGTATGCATTCAATCAGTAGCAGTTATAAAGTTGGAAATGGTGTAGCGGGGATAGGGTTGGGGTTTGCGCAGTGGACTTCTCATGGCGAGCGTATGGGGTATATAGAGAGATTGACGGAAGCTAACTTGATTAAATATTTTGAGGGGGATGCATATAAAACTTATGGTACGGTAGGGAATGACAATGAGCTTCGTGAGATTATAGAGTCTGAAACGGGTAGTGATCGTGATTGGGTTAATTTATGGTGTGTGGCGATGCGGTATCTGAAGGATCGAATGGACGCAGTAGGTTTTACGAGTAGTGGAGAATCTACGCCGGGAGGATATGCGGGTTGGATGTCAGCGGAATACGAAAAGTGTAATGGTTGTGGAAGGAATCAGCCCAGTTGGAACGCGCGTATATCAAAGGCGGAGGGTTTTTATCAGAAGTATCAGGATGGTAATTATGATCAGGTTGAGGAGTGGGCGAGTGCGGCGCGGTCTAGTGGGGGTAATGGCTCATCAGCGGATAGCTTCTCTTCTAATTCAGTAACGATCGTGGGGGATTCGATTACGGTCGGGGCGACAAGTGCGATATTAGAAGTGTTGCCTGATGCTGATATACATGCGAAGGTTTCTAAGCATATGGTGGCGGATGTTAGTGATAATGATTCGGGGCTTAAGATTATTGAAGGACTAGGAGATGATTTAAGGACGAATGTGGTGGTGGCGTTGGGTACTAATGATGGTTTATCTTATGAAAACGTAGAATCGGTGGTAAATGCGATAGGGAATGGGCATAATGTGTATTTTGTGAATAATTATGATATAGAGCGTCCGGATAAATATGAGCGTAATAATACGGTGTTTAATGAGATTGCGGCGTTTTATAACAATGTAGAAATAATTGACTGGAAGCAGGCTATTCTTAATGCGTCTGGAGAGCCGAAGGACTATGTGAAGGTGGAAAGTGGGATGGCGGTACATCCGACTGGTGAGGGTGCGAAATTGTTTGCGAAAATAATTTCAGAGGCATTAAGCGCTACTGGGAGTATGTCGGATTATTGTCCGCGTGGAAATGAGTGTAGTGGTTTGCCGGTGGGTGGGTTTAAGACAACAGAGGAGGCCGACAAAGTGGTGATGGCTGCCTATAATAAGATTGAGCCACGTTCTTATGGAGTCTCTGCGGAGGGAGATAAGTTTTTGAGGGAGCATGGAGTACTTGATGCTATACAGGAGCCTGGTCACTGTACATATAGCGATTTGGAGGATTGCACGGCTTTTTCGGCGTGGTTTATTACTAGCTATGTGGCTGATTTTCCTGTGCAGAGTGCAGCGTTTTTGACGAATGGCGGTGGCGTAGCTAATCAGTTGGCTACTAGTTTTACACAATATTTTGAAGCTGGAGCAAAAAGCGATCCGAAGCCTTATGATGTTTTTAGTACGACTGGTAATCATACTGGGGTGGTGTTAGGGGTTTTGGATAATGGCGATATCATTATTGGTGAGGCTGGCTGTGGTGCGACGATTGCATTTAATACTGCTAAAATAAAGACTCCCGCCCAATATGCAGGTTGGAAATTTGCTCGTCCTAAAGGGATTAAAGCGGGGGATTGTTCGAATGAAGATGGGGCGTTTTGTGCTGAGACTGTAGCGGCGTCACAGAACGTGCCGGCGCATAATAATGTGAATATTTCGGCGGACACCTTTAACGTGGATGTGTCTGGAGTGAGTGATAATTATAAGATTGCTTGGGTGGCCGATTCGCATATTGGGACCAATAGTAGTGGAGAAGGAGCGGTAGCGGATAATAAAGATACATTTTATTCGATGATAGATTACATCAATAATAATGGCTTTGATGCGGCGGTGTTTGGGGGTGATATTACGCATTTATATAGCGAAGAGATGTACGATGTGGTGCGGGATGGACTGGACGCATTGACGGTACCATATATATACATTATGGGAAACCACGATGCGGGTGAAAACCCAGTCGATCAAACTGGGTATGATAAATTCAAAAAGCTAGGGGTAGGTGCGCCTTCTTGTAAGGTGCTGGAGCTCTGTGATGGTTTAAAGATTGTGGGGTACGATTTTCCGGCAGGGGCACCGGGGGAGGATATTAATAGCGAACAATACACTTGTGTTGCCAATAATGCGGGTGCAAAGACGATTTTGGCGTCGCACGTGCCGATTGCGTCGAATATCTCGTCGGAAAACGATCGGTTGGTTGCCATATCTGGGGCAAGTAACATATTGAGCGAAGCGAACATTCCGTTTGCGAACTATAGAAATCTGATTAATAAAGTTCAGAATAACAAATTTGCTGCGGTGCTGTCTGGACATTTACATCCTGGTTCTGCAATGGACGTGAAGGTGGGAAGCAATACGCATGAATTTGTCTCCAAGGCGGCGTTTACTGGACATATTGGAGTGATCAATGTGCGTGGCACGGGGGGGTGATAGAATAGATGATTCTAATAGCGACATAAGTATTCAGACTGAGGACGTGACGATTACGATTCCGGGTGCGGATAGGACGTCGAAAGTAGCCTGGGTTTCTGATTTGCACATTGTAAATAGTGCGGATATTAGTGCTAATCCGGATCTTGCCGCTAGGCATGATGCGTTTGATGGCGGGGCTGGGTATAAAGATGAAGATGGCAATATAGTTCCTGCTGAAGAGATTTTGCCAGCGATTGTGGATTATATTAATAATAACAATTTTGATGCGGCAATATTTGGTGGGGATATTATGGATTATTATAGTACGGCAAATGCAGCTTTGGTTAATGAGCAGCTGAGACGGCTGCGGGTTCCGTATATTTATATTCGAGCTGATCATGATTATGAATGGAAGTATTCTGGAATGGATGAGAGTGGCACACACAATGCACATAAGAATATTGTAGGTGGGGACCCGGTATGCAAAGTGATTCGTTTGGGGAATGTGAAGATAGTGGGTTGGAACTATAGCGTGAAGGGATTTGATAATGGATACAATCAAGGAAGATATAACTGTATTGATAGAGCTTTGGGCGATAAGACGATAGTGGCGACACATGTGCCGATTGCATCCAAGACGGATAATGGTAAGTTGAATGATGCATCAAGTAATAAAGGACATAGTGATCCGTACTATTGGGCAAATAATGGTAGCACTTGGAAAATTAGCGGTCAGGTGGGAGATTTGATTGATAGTATTTATGATGGGAAGGCTGCGTATGTGTTGGCAGGGCATATGCACCCGAATCTAAATGGGTTTGGTGGGTTCACTATTGACCTTTCAAATAAGGCAAAAGAACACGTTTTTGAGGCGGGTTATACTGCAAAGATTGGCGTGATTACAATAAAGCCATAAAAAAAATGGTCTGGGTGACAGGACTTGAACCTGCGACCTCGACGTCCCAAACGTCGCGCGCTACCAACTGTGCTACACCCAGATGTCTTAATTATAGCATATTTTGGTGATTTTGGACGAGATTTGTGGTAGAATAGAGATAGTAAAGGAGAAAAATTGTGGCCGAAAATATGCCGAAAAATAGTGTAGGAAAGTCTGGTAATGGTGGTGGGGGCGGTAATAACGGGGGAATGAGCCGGTCAAATATGGTGCGGAGCCTGCTGTTTACTTTTGTAATGGTATGTTTAGTGACGATGTTGGTTGCGAATTTTGGGGTTGGGAGAGGTGGACAATCAAAGACGGAAGTGCCGATTTCGGAAGTAATTGCGCGGGCGAATGATCCGGAGGGGAATATTGCGAAGATTGAGGTGACGGGGGATACTTTGGACATTACGCTGAAAGGCAAGGATCAGCCGACGGAGACGTCGCGGAAAGATGGTGCGGGAACGCTGTACGACCAGGGGCTGGTGGACCATTGTGCGAAGTTGATGGGAGAGGAATTGAGCAAGTGCACTGAGAAGTACCCGGTGATTGAGTATAAGGAAAATGTAAATACATGGGGGATTGTACTGGACGTGGCGTTGACGGTGCTACCGATTGTGGCGCTGGTGATATTCTTTGCGTGGATGGTGCGACAAGCAACAGCGGCGAATAACCAGTCGCTAGGATTTGGCAAGGTGAAGGCGCAGGTGTATGGGCCGGATAAGAAGAAGGTAGTATTTAATGATGTGGCGGGAAATGAAGCGGCGAAGCAGGATCTCACAGAAATTGTGGACTTTTTAAAGAATCCGAAGAAGTATGAAAAATTGGGGGCGAAGATTCCGCGAGGGGTTTTATTGGCTGGGGCGCCGGGGACGGGTAAAACTTTGATGGCGCGAGCAGTGGCGGGGGAAGCGGATGTGCCGTTTTTCTCGATTTCGGGGTCGGAATTTGCGGAAATGTTTGTGG
>CAYNBW010000008.1:0-20450 GCA_964396015.1 uncultured Candidatus Saccharibacteria bacterium
CGGTGTGGCTGGCGGCTTCGGATAACGGGGGCGGGAATTACACTTCGGTGTTTGATTTTTATCAGTTTTGGCTAAATCAGCCGGATACTAGCGTGGAATATTTGTTGAAGATTTATACATTGTTGTCGCGTGAGGAGGTGGAGGAGGTACTGGCGGAACATGCCGTGGCGCCGGAGAAACGGGTGGCGCAGAGAGCGCTGGCGTATGGGGCGACTTCGGTAGTACATGGGGTGGCAGCGGCTGAGGCGGTGCGAAACCTGACCGAGCGGTTATTCTCACAGGAGACGGATCTGTCGGAGTTCTCGGAGGATGAGCTGGTGGAGTTTGCTGCATACTTGCCGGTAGTGGCGAGGGGTGGGGCGCTAGTAGATATGCTGGTGTCTACGGGGTTGGCGGAGTCGAAGAAGAAGGCGCGGGAGTTGATTTCCGGCGGGGCGATTTCGGTGTCGGGGGCGAAAGTGAAGGATGCGGAGGCTACGATTGATCAGGTGGCGATAGTGAAGAAGGGCAAGAATAAGTTCTTGATTGTAAAATAAAAAAGGAGCGGTGGGGCCTTGACAATTTAGTAGTTGTGCGCTATACTTAGTTTAAGTTAGGTTAGTTTGAATTCTTCTTTTTAGAAGAATTCTTTTTTAGTTTGATTACGATGTAGTCTATTTCGAAATCATCCATAAACAACCCTCCTTTCTTCAAGTTATAACGACCTTTCAGAAAAGTGTCAGCCCCTATCGCTCCTTAGAGTTCATTATCTCAAACAGATATGTAAAAGTCAAGCAAAAGCAAAAAGCAACCCTTCCGGGTTGCTTTGCGGTTCTTAGCGTACTTCCACGCGGACACGCGGAAGGCTCTTGCCGGAAAAATGAGTCTTTTTGGTCTTGATGAAAGTAACGACGCCATCTTTGGCCGCGTGAATTGTGAAGTTGCGCGACATATAGGTGCCAGGACCAGCGATTTTAGTAGCGCCAGTCTGGCGAACTAGGACTTCGCCGTTTTTGACTTTTTGACCACCAAAGCGCTTAACGCCAAGGCGCTGGCCAGCATTGTTATGGACGTTTTTGGCGGTACCGCCAGCTTTTACGTGTGACATTTAATTCTTCCTTAATATTATTATATCTCTCGCTACGATTTGACCATCCCGAAAATAGAGAAGCCCCTCGCGCGACTTACTATTAACATTATACCCCATCTTCTCAATTTCGTCAAGGATTTCGAGCCGAGAATAATTGCCGTTTTCGCGTAGCCAAGCCGGAATGGCAATAGTTACCGGTGTACCAGAGGTAATTTGACTGTAGAGATTACGGAGAAAACTGAGTACGATATCCCGGCAGATTTGTTGTTCTCGCTTTAAGGCCATTATGGCTGGTACGGTTGACATCGGTTTACCCAGATATCCTTCGCAAGCCACTGCGTCAATAGGGGGTTGCCATGTAAAACTGGTTGCGTCACCAACTTCTACCTGATACTCGGTAAACCTAAAGTGCTTAAGGTTCCGCTCAGAATAGTCCACCATCTTTTCGCTAATATCTGTACCATAGGCTGTGCATCCCATCAGCATTGCCTCCTGCAGGACTACGCCTGTGCCACAAAATGGATCCAGCACGCGTGCGTGTGCTGACAACGGCCCGCAAAGATTAATCAAAATCTGCGCTAGTTTGGGCGGTAGCATTCCCACTTTGGCGTCGCGCGCAGGGCGAGCCTGGTCACGACGAGCATAAGCATCGACATCTTGTACACCGATTACACGATACCAGTCGCTGTTTAATTTGATTAACTCGACTTTGCGATCGTTTTTGCCGGACAGGCCATTATGCAACGAAGTGGCAGTGCTAAGCATTGCATCTCTGTTCTCTACTACGCGTACGCTACGTCCTAGTCGCACCAAAATCTTTTTCAGCTTCAGCGCTTCCATTGTGGCGGTTTTTCGCGAGGCGTTTTTGGAATAGTCGGAAATGCCCAGGGTGATTTTACCATCTGGCAGATTAACTAGGAAATCGAGAGGTTTTTGGTTTAGGCGGGTCGCTAGTTTCATTTGCCCGCCTAATTTATTGATGTCGGGAGTTTGTCTGGAATTAAACGTAGCTAGCCGTGGGAAAATTGGCTGAACATCAGAAAAAAGCGCCTCTAGTTCCGCTAGTGAGATTTCTGGCTGTCGTCCTAAAACAGATAAATACATATATTATATTATACTACTTTTGCTTGACTTTTGCATATCTGTTTGAGATAATGAGTTTTAAGGAGCGATAGGGGCTGACACTTTTTCTAAAAGGTCGCTATAACTTGAAGAAAGGAGGGTTATTTATGGATGATTTCGAAATAGATTATATTGTGATCAGACTTAAAAAGAAGCCTTCTGTAAAGAAGACTTCCAAATAATCCAACTGATTTAATTGTAGCGCACAACTGTTTGTTTGTCAATAGCTTCTATTGCTCCTTTTTGTGGTATAATCGTGGTATGAGTAAAAAAGCCAAACGGAAGTTTTTGTCTTTTCGCGCGATTTTGATGGTGGCGACGGTGATATTGGTGGGGTGGGTGGTGTACCAAAATTGGCCGGATATGGTGGACACGTTTAACCATTTGTCGGAGACGAACCCGTTCGTGCTGATGCTTTTGATACCGGAGCAGCTGTATATGTATTATGCGTGTGGGCAGATTTTCTTTTCGTACCTCAAAAATCGGAAGGACGTGAAAAAATTCAAGCCGAGCGAGATTTTGTTGATCTCGACGGAGCTTAACTTTGTGAACCACGCAGTGCCGGCAGGGGGGATTGGCGGGTTGGCGTATCTGACATATCGGCTGAGGCCGTTTGGGGTGAGCGCGGGGCAGGCGAGTTTTCTCTATGTGTTTCGGTATGCGGTGACGACGGTAGTAAATTACGCGCAGGCGCTCATTGCGATTGCGGTACTGCTCGCGATGAATGCGATTCCGGAGGAAGCGCGGTGGATTATTCCGGTGTCGCTCCTGATGAATATGGGGGTGGGGCTGTTTCTGTGGCTGGTGGTATACGTGGCGTCGAGCAAGAAGCGGATTGAGTTCTTCTCGAGGACGGTGGCGAGACTGATTGACATGGTGGTGAGGACGGTGACGTTTGGGCATAAAAAACACTTGATGAAATATCAGAAAATCAGCGATTATTTTGCGGATATCCATGAGAGCGTGAAAATTGCTAAGAGCAATAAGCGGTATCTCGTGGGGCCGTTGATTTGGGGGCTGGTGTACTCGCTGTTTGAGGTGGGGACATACTGGATAGTAGGGCTGTCGCTGGGACGGCCGGAGCTACTACCGTTTATTATGGTGGGGGAGGCGATTGGATCGGTGTTTGATGGGATTGTGCCGTACGGGCTGTATGAGCTGGGGATGGCTGGGGTGATGATTGCGCTCGGGGTGGACTTCCCGACGGCGACGATTGTGACGGTGATGACGCGGGTGCTGACGCTGGTGTTTACCATCGTGACGGGGGCGTGGCCGTATGCGCGGGTGATACGGGGACAGAAGAATGAACGATGAGAAAAGTGCGCCAGGGGCGGCGCCGGTGTTTACGCCGTCGACGTTTATTGACGCATTGAATCAGACGCTAGAGTATGCGTACCCGCAAGTGTACATTGGGGGCGAGGTGGCGAACTTGAAGATTTCGCAGGGGAAATGGGTGTTTTTTGACCTGAAGGACAAGGCGGCGAGCGTGCCGTGTTTTATGTGGCTAACGGAAATGCGAATGCCACTCGAGGACGGGATGAAAATTGTGACGCGGTGTCGACCGGAGATGCGGACGCGAGGATATTTTTCGCTGGTGGTGACGGGGTATAAACTGGTGGGAGAGGGGAGCATCAAGAAGGCGTATGAGAAGTTAAAGAAGAAGCTGGCGGGCGAGGGGCTGTTTGATCCGGCGCGGAAGCGGGAAATTCCGAAGGGGGTGAAAAGGCTCGGGGTGATTTCGTCGACGGGGGCGGCGGGGTATGCGGATTTTATTAAGATTCTAAATGCGAGGTGGGGTGGAATGAAAGTGGTGGTGGCGCACTGTCAAGTGCAGGGGATGGATGCGGCGGGGCAGATGGTGAAGGCGCTACGGTATTTTAACGAGCGGGGTGAGGTGGAGGCGATTGCGATGGTGCGCGGGGGTGGGAGTGCGGATGATCTCGCGTGCTACAACGACGAGGAGTTGGTGCGGGCGGTGGCGGCGTCGAAAATCCCGGTGATAACTGGGGTGGGGCATGAGGTGGATGAAGTGCTGTGCGACCTTGTGGCGGATGTGCGGGCGTCGACACCGTCGAATGCGGCGGAGATGCTGACGTACGACCGGCGGGCGGAGATGGAAAAAGTGCGAAGAATGGCGTTGCGGGCGCGGTGGGGGTTGGGCGAGCGTGTGGATGGGGCGTGGCAGGCGAATGTAACGAGAGTGCAGCAATTGGGGCGGAGTTTGCTGTCTAAATATGTGGAGCCGATGATGATGACGAATGCGGAGAAGGTGCGGAGGTTGCAGGTGCTGATGATACCGAAATGTATAGAGCCGATGCAGATAGCAAACCGGGAACAGGTGCAGCGATTGAACTGGGCGATAAAGTCGAAGGTGATTGATCCGACGGAGCTCATGATAGAGGATGTACGGTCGAGGATGCGGTATAAATTGCAGGAGGAGATGCGGAACGCAGAGGAGACGGTGGCGCGGGCTTTGCAGATTTTGAAGGTGGTAAATCCGGATAAAGTGCTGGAGCAGGGATATGCGATTTTGGCGGGCAAAATATCACCGGGTAGTGTTGTAAAAATTACAACGTTTGAGCGAGAAATTGAAGCCGAAGTAAAAAAAGTAAAAGAAAGGAATTAAAATGGCGGAAAAAGAGAAAAATGTAGAGCAAAAAGATAATGGACAAACGTCCATTAGTGGGGGAGGGGAGAATGGCGGGCGAGCGTCTAGTGGCGGGGATAAAAAAGATAATGGACGAAAGTCCAGTAAGAGTTTGAACCAGAAAATTGAAGAGTTGGATGCGAAAGTGGAGTGGTTTTATTCGGATGATTTTAAGTTGGAAGAAGCGGTGGCGAAGTATAAAGAAGCTTTGACGTTGGCGAAAGATGTGGAGAAAGATTTGGCGGAGCTGAGAAACGAAATTGAAGTTTTGAATGAAGATTTTGCGGCGTAATTTGCTGTAAATGTGGTATAATTGGCTTATGGATAGTGATTTTCAAATGCCACCGGTGCAGCCGATGCCGGATCAGCCGGATGCGGGTGGGCAGCCGGGTATGGGGGGTCAACCGATGCCGGGGACGCAGCCGCAACAGCCGATAGTGGGGTATACGCCGACAGGGCAACCGATGGTGCAACAGGTGGTGGCAGCACCGCCGTCGGATGGAAAGGATGTCAAGGGGCTGGTTAAGACTATCGCGATTGTGGCGCTGTCACTGGTGGCGGTGACGTTTATTGGGCTGTTTATCTGGATGAGCGTGCAATACAATGAAGCGAGTTCGGATGTGAATGGGCAGATAGACGCGGCAGTGCGTGAAGCGGTGGATGAGAAGGCGACGCAACTGGAGATGGAATTTGCCGAGCGGGAGAAATATCCGTTTAGGACGTTTGCGGGGCCGGCGGATTATGGGGAACTATCGTTTGAATATCCGAAAACTTGGAGTGTGTATGTAGCAAAAAATGCGGCGACGGGCGGAGATTACGAGGCGTATTTTAACCCGATTGAGGTGCCGGTGGTGTCGGACAAGACTTTGGACGCCCTCAGGGTGAAGGTGCTGGATAAGAGTTTTGATGTGGTGACGGCGGAATATCAGAAAGCGATGGACAAGAGGGACTCGAACTTGACGGTGGAGTCGGTGACGATTGGGCGGGACGGGGCGATTACGGCGAACCGCTATACGGGGACGATTCCGGACACGGAGTTTTCGGGGTACATCGTGGTGTTCAAGATACGAGATAAGACTGCGGTGATTCAGACGGATTCGACGTTGTTTGAAGACGACTATAATACCTTGCTTTCCACCGTGCGTTTCAACGCGTAGCGACCTTGGACTTTTCTTTGGGAAAAAAGTCCAGCAAAAGAAATCAGTAAGAAATCAAAACAAGGCGCATGTCCTTGTTTTGATTTTGATTATTGGTATAATATATATATGACGGAGGTAAAGGATAGTTTGTTGTTGGTGGCGCGGGAGATGCGAAGGCCGTGGATGCAGGTGCGGCAGTTGGCGCTTTCGCAGGAGGGGGTGCTGGGCGCGGATGCGGTGGCGCGAGATGAGATGGTGGCGGTGAGCGAGCGGGCGATGCGACAGGTGGAAGATTTGCTGAGGATGGAGAGACTAGAGATGTATGAGGATGAGCCGGTGGTGGTACGAAAAGTGTGCGAGACGGTGGCGGAAAGAATGGATAAAGTTTTTCGGAAAAATCGGCGGGATTTTGAGGTGGAATATACAAATCGGACGCGGCTGGTGATGGCGAACGCAGAACTTTTGGCGGCGGTAGTGTATAACTTTTTGCTGAATGCGGTGCAGTATACGGCGGAGGGGGAGAAGGCGGTGTTGACGGTAAGTGAAAGGGCGCAGAGGGTGCGGGTGGCGGTGCGGGACTTTGGGCCGGCACTGCCGATGGAGTTTTGGCGGGAGTTTGAGCGGGGGTTGGTACGGGAGCCGGAGGCGATTGCGATGCGACCGGGGTCGAGCGGGTTGTCGCTTGTGATTGTAAATGAGTTTGCACGGCAGATGCACGCTAAAGTGGGGGCGGTGAGACATCGGGATGGGGCGAGTTTTTATGTGGAGTTAGAAAAAGTATTGCCGGTGAGTTTGTTTGACGAGGTGGGTTTGCTGGATGGTGCGAGGAGGGGTTGATGATTTTGGTGGTTGATTCGGATGCGGTGATGCGAGGGTGTGTGGCGCGGGTTTGCGAGAGTACGGGGCGAGAGGTGCGGGAGTGCGATAATGTGATAGAGGCGATGGGGGTAATTGATGAAGTGGGGGTGGCAGAGGGTGGAGACGAGATGGGGGATGGGGGTAGAATGAAAGCGGTGGAGCTGATTTTTCTTGAGGTGATGCTTGCGGGGCCGGATGGGTTTACGTTTCTCAACGAGCTGGCGTCGTATCCGGATACGGGGCGAGTGCCGGTGGTGTTGGTGACGGAATTGTCGCTTGGTGGTGAAGATTTGGCGGCGTATGGGGTGGCGGGGGTGCTCGATAAAGAGACGATGCGGCCGGAGGAGGTACGGGAATATGTCGAAAGATATTAGGACGTTGGCTTATGTGCTACGGCGGACGAATTATGGCGAGGCGGATAGGATTCTCAACTTGATTACGCCGGAGGGGGCGGTGAGTGCGATGGCGCGAGGGGTGCGCAAACCGCGGGCGAAGCTGGCGGGGGCGGTGGAGATGTTTTGTTTGCTCGACATGAATTTGCATTTTGGGCGAGGGGAGCTGGGGACGGTGACGGGGTCGAGAATGGTGCGGTATCATGCGGGGGTGCTGGGCGACGTGGAGAGATTGACAGTGGCGACGGCGATTTTGAAACAGGTGGGGCGAGTGGCGGAGGCTGGTGACGGTGCGGAGTTGTTTGGGGTTGTGGACCAGAGCCTTGTGGCGTTGTCGGAGGGGGCGGAGGTGGAGTTAGTGAAGGTGTGGGCGGGGCTAAAGGTTTTGAAGGCGGGCGGGGAGCAGGTGAATTTGCAAGTGGATGTGGCGGGCGAGGCTCTGACGCTTGACGGGCGATACGAGTGGGACGCGGTAGAGGGGGCGTTTTTGCGACGGGATGATGGTCGAGTGGGGGCGGATGTAATTAAATTGATGCGGCTCTTGTGGGCGAATGATTTTGCGGTGGTGGCGCGGGTGAAGGGAACTCGGGAGCTATTGCCGGAGATTTGGAAAATCGTGCAAGCTATCAACAAAATATAATTTTTATGCTAAAATGGTAGAAAGGAGCAAAAATGGCGGAAAAAGATAATGGACAAAAGTCTAATAGTGCAGAAATAGGGGAACGCAAAAACATCGAGAACGCACGGGAGCGAGTAAAGAAATCTGCGGTGACGACTTGGGTATGGATGGGGGTGACGCTCGTGGCGCTGGTGGTCGTAGTGATAGCGATTTTGCAGGTGAATCAGTTGGAAGCGATTGACGAGAAGTATTTTGTGGAGGACGATACGAAGATAGTGGTGTCGATGGATGCGGAGACGGCGGCGTTTGAGAACAGCGAGTGGGAGGCGCCGATGACGCGAGTGGTGTATTATGTCGGAGCCGATGGCAAGATTGAGAACGTGCGGGTGTTTTATGAGTACGACACGGAGGTGGAGGCGCGAGAGGCGATGCGCCATATTGAATTGGGTGATTTTGCGATACAGAAAAAGCTGAATGGGCGGTATATTATTTTGCAGGCGAAGCCTGAGCAGTATGAGGGGGCGACGGCGGATGAGGTGAGGAAAAATATGCAGGGGATTCGGGAGATTCAGGGGAACGAGTAAACGTAGGGTGTTTGAGCAGCGCATGGGGGTGGATTGGTTGTGGGGGGTTGTGTTATAATATATAGTATGAGTAAACTAGAAGATATTGTAAGTTTGTGCAAGCGTCGCGGATTTATTTTTCCGGGGAGTGACGTGTACGGTGGTTTTGCGGGGACATGGGACTTTGGTCCGCTTGGAGTCCTGCTTAAGAAGAACATTATGGACGTTTGGTGGCGTTATTTTGTCGAAATGCGCGACGATATGTACGGGGTGGATGCGGCCATTCTGATGAACCCACGCGCTTGGGTGGCTTCGGGTCATGTGGCGACTTTTGCTGACCCACTAGTGGAGTGCAAGGAGTGTCACGGACGGTTTCGTGCTGACAAAATCGCCGACGGGATTACCGAGTCGGTGACAACGGACGAATTTCTCGCTTTGCACGTTAAGTGTCCCACTTGTGGCAAGGAGAACTGGGGTCCGATTCGCAAGTTTAACATGATGTTTGCAACCCACGTTGGGGCGGTGCTACCAGAAGACACTTCTGAGAATCCCGAGCTGGCGGAGAAATCGGTGGCGTATTTGCGGCCTGAAACTGCACAAGGGATTTTTACCAATTTCAAGAACGTGGTGGACACGATTTACCCGGATATGCCGTTTGGTATCGCTCAGCAGGGCAAGGCTTTTCGTAACGAAATCAGCCCGCGCGATTTTATCTTGCGTGACCGCGAGTGCTCGCAGATGGAAATCGAGTATTTCGTCGAACCGTCCACTTGGGAGGAGAACTTCGAGAAGATGCGCAGGAGTTTCCGTGATTTTCTTGAGCATGAGATGGGCTTGCTCGCCAGCAACATCCACGAGTACGACGTACCGGCCGAGGACCGCGCGCATTATTCCAAGCGCACGATAGATTTTATGTTTGACTACCCAAATGGCGAGGAAGAGTTAATGGGGTTGGCATACCGGACTGACTTTGACTTATCGAATATCGCTCGTGAGTCTGGCAAGTCGATGGAATATCGCGACAAAAACACCGGCGCGGTCTATACGCCACACGTGATAGAGCCCTCTATCGGAGTAGAGCGACTATTCTTGGCGGTCTTATCGCACGCCTATACCGAGGAAAAGGTCGGCGACAAAGACGAAACTCGCATCGTCTTGAAACTACCCGAAGGGCTAGCGCCGTATCGTTTTTGCGTCTCGCCTTTACTCAAGAATAAACCTGAGTTGGTGGCAAAAGCGCGCGAGGTTTATAATTTGCTGAAGCGCAAATACCTACACGTAACTTGGGACGATTCCGGCAACATCGGCAAACGCTATCGCAAACAAGATGAAATCGGTACGCCTAAATGCGTCGTGATAGATTTCGATACGCCTAAAGATAATAGTGTCACGGTGCGCGACCGTGACACTACCGAGCAAGTTCGCGTCAACATCAATGATTTATGATGTTGGCTCGCTCCATGCTTGTCTGACTTTTTCGGCTGCATCGTTGATTGCGTTTTTGGCGTCTTCTGCAAATTGCTTAGCACCCTTGGCTAGCGCAACTTCCGGATGTGCCTCCTCGTAACGAGCGATGGCATCAGCGATCACCTTTTTGGCGGATTTGATGTCCTCGAAACCTTTGACGACAGTAGTACCAGGCTTCTTCAAATCCTTGTAGTGGTTGAAGTGAAACTCGATTTGTTCCAAGGTTCGCTCCGGTAAATCTTTGAGCGTCTTATATTTGTCGCCGTTGTTGCGGTCATCCTCAGGTACGCAGATGATTTTGTCGTCCACTTCGCCATCGTCCACAAACTTCATTACACCAAGAATGCGAGCACGCATCCAAATGCCGGTTGTGAGTGGCTGGTCGGTAATCATGAGGACGTCGAGCTCATCACCATCCTCGTCGATAGTTTGTGGGATAAAGCCATAGTTGCAAGGCTTGGCAAAAGCCATCGGTTCTACCCGGTCAAGCATAAAACAAGCGCGCTCGCGGTCCCACTCGATTTTGTGGTTCGAGCCAGTCGGAATCTCGATTACCACGTTAAGTTCGCCTTTTTCGTAATCGCCAGGCGTTAATACTTTGTTAAAATCTGCCATTTTGTAACTCCTTTTTATGCTATATATTATAGCACACTCAGCATTGGTTTGATAGAACGGGGCTAGTTCTCAACTCGGTGATTTTGGCGGGGTTGAGAAATGAGAAAGCGTTAGCGTTTCTCAACTGGAGGATTTTTGTGCAGTTGGGAAACGGTTGTGATTTGTGGCAACCCGGCAGGGTGAGCGGATTTATGTGCAGGTTTCGTATGACATCTCGGACGAGGCGACGTTTGCGCGAGAGACCGGGGCGTTACTTGCAATTAAAGATGCGTATCCGAAAATGATTATTACGCATTCTCGTCAGCCGGAGTGGCAGTATGAGGGGATTCGGATTGTTGATATTGCGGACTTTTTGCTACGGAAATAGTGTATAATGGGTGTATGAATAGAGTACCGCTGGCGGAGAGAATGAGGCCACAGACGCTGGACGAGGTGATCGGGCAGGAAGAGATTATCGGCCCGGGGAAGATTTTGACGGAGATTGCGGCGAAGGGAGAGCCGGTGAACCTGATTTTTTGGGGGCCGCCAGGGACGGGCAAGACGACGTTGGCGCGGATATTGGCGCGGGAGTTTAAGGCGGATTTTGTGGAGATTTCGGCGGTGACAGCGGGGAAAAAGGACGTGGAGGTGGTGGTAGAACGGGCGCGGACGAATTGGAATTTGCAGGTGAGGACGGTGCTGTTTGTGGACGAAATTCACCGGTTTAATAAGGCGCAGCAGGATGCGTTTTTGCCGCACGTGGAGAGTGGGTTGATTACGCTGATTGGGGCGACGACGGAGAATCCGTCGTTTGAGGTGATTTCGCCACTACTGTCACGGTCGCGGGTGGTGGTGGCGGCGCCGTTGTCGAAAGCGGCGGTGGTGAAGGTGCTAGAGCGAGCAATAAAAGCAGAAAAAGCGCAGGTGGACGAGGAGGCGATTGACTACCTAGCGGAGCTGTCTGGCGGGGATGCGAGGAGTGCGCTTGGCGACTTGGAACTCGCGTTGTCGCTGGCGGATAAGGTGACGCGCGAGGTGGTGATGGAGGCGGCGGGACGAAAGTTGCCAGGGTATGATAAGAAGGGCGATAATCACTACGATACGATTTCGGCGTTTATAAAGTCGATGCGGGGGTCGGACGTGGATGCGACGCTGTACTGGTTGGCGCGGATGGTGGAAGCGGGGGAGGACCCGAAGTTTATCGCGCGACGGATGGTGATTTTTGCTTCGGAGGACATTGGGCTGGCGGGGAATGGAGCGCTGTCTCTCGCGACGGCGTGCTTTCAGGCGGTGGAGCGGGTGGGGATGCCGGAGAGCGGGCTGATGCTGGCGCATACGGCGGTGGCGCTGGCGAAGTCGAAAAAGTCGCGGGCGACGACGAATGCTTGGTATTCGGCGCTGGAGTGGGCGCGCAAAACGCGAAGCGCGCCGGTGCCAGTGTGGCTCCGGAATGCGCCGACGAAGTTGATGCGTGATTTGGGGTACGGCAAGGGACAGAAGTGGGAGGCGGGGTTTCATCTCGACAAAAGTTATTTGCCGGAGGAGTTGGCGGGAAAAAAGATGCTAGACGAGGCAGATATAAAGGAGTGAGATGGCAAAAAGATTGCGCTTGCGAAAAAATATTTTTATGCTAAAATGAAAGTAGAGTAAAATAAAGGAGTTATACTAATGTATACAACTATGTATTCAACACCAACTTATAGCACTAGCGATTTGCTGATGGGAATGGACTTTGGTGTATGGGGGATTATATCGGTCATCTTGGCGATTATTGGTGGGATATTGGCATTCTTTTTATTTGTGCAGGCGAAGCAGGAGCCAAAAAATAAGTTTCTCAAATGGCTGAAGGATTTTCTCGCATTTAAGACAATGTGGATCGAGCCGATTATGAAAATCGCGTATTATGTTGCGACGATTTTCTGTGTATTGATATCGTTTTCGTTCATTCCGTATAGTTTTGTGGTGTTTATCCTGATGTTGGTGTTGGGGCCGATTGCGATTCGCTTGTTCTATGAAATGATAATGATGTTTATCATGATTTGGCACAATACGCGCGATATTGCGGAAAATACCAAAAAGAAATAGTGCAACATCTAACCCCGGCGTGAGCCGGGGTTTTTGATGCGAAAAATAAGCACAAAAAATATAGTACAAAATGAAAAAAGTGTGATATACTGGTAATAGAAAACATTAACAGTATATATTAAATCATATAAGTGAGGAAAATATATGAAAAAACAAGCAATGGGTGTGCTGGGGCTAGTGACCGGCATGACCGTAGCAGCAGTAGGGGGAATAATAGCTAGGACAAATACGTATGCGGAAAACGTGGATTTTTCGGTGTCGGTGGCATCGAGCATGAACGTGACGTTGACGACGGATACGGTGTCACTAAACTTGAATCCGGCGAACGCTAGTTTTGCGTCGAGTACGCTGACGACAAGCGTGGGGACAAACAATCAGGCGGGGTATGAGCTGTATATGACTTCGGTGGGCAACTCGACGGTGCTGACGCGGACGGCGGCGATTGGCGGGACTACGCCGACGATTGCGACGCTCTCGAGTGCAACGAGCGAGGCGAGCTTCCCGGCGAATCGGTGGGGGTATAAATTAAGTTCGGATGCGAATTATCAGCCGTTTACGTATGATACTACGGCTGATCCGGCGGGGATACTGGTGAGTTCTGAGACCGTGGCGGTGAACCCGGAGGATACTGAGGAGACGATTACCTTTGGCGCAAAAGTGGATACCAACCAAGCGTATGGGACGTATGAACTGGGGCTGGTGTTTACCGCGGTGGCGCGGCCGACAACGCAGGACTTCATCATTAACTTTGACTCCGCTGCCGGTGTTAGTAGTGTAGCGGTAAAGACCGGCAGTGCTACTGGCACGACAGTCGGTACGGTGACGACGAGTGGTGGTACGGTGGCCGGTCTAGGTAATAATGCAACCTATTATCTGGTGCCAACCTTTGCGGAAGGCTACAAATTCTCGGCGTGGGCCAACGATAGCGGGTCGGTGGGGACACTGGGAACTGCTGGCGCTGATGGCGTGGTGACATATACGGTAGGTGACCAAGTGGAAGTGGGAGATATCAACTCGGTGACGCTGGCGTCGGAGCTAGACAAAATCTATATGCAGACAATGGTGGCGAGCCAGTGTGTAACGACGGGGCCGACGACGGTGACGGATAGTCGGGATGATAAAGAGTATACCGTTCAACGTCTTGCTGATGGCAAGTGTTGGATGACGAGTAACCTCAATCTAGCCGGTGGCACCGCACTATATAGCGACGATTCCAATGTTCCAGCGACTGGTTATACCAAGGCAAGCGGAAATGCATATTATACACTGCCGGCATCGCAGACCATTACGAGCGGCACTTCGTTACCAGAATCAGCATTCTCAGATAATTCTACTGCCTATGTATTTAATACTGGCAATGAAACTACTAGTCAAAGTGATTGCACTTCTTCAAAACCTTGCAATAGTTACTACTCATGGCTTGCAGCAACGGCTGGCGGTAAAGACGCAAGCGGCAGTGCCGTAACGTCCAACGGTTATAATACCGCATATAGCATTTGTCCGAAAGGTTGGAGATTACCAACTTCTACGACTAGCAATGCTTCTGCAACGACAAGTCCCAACTGGAAAACTGGTGACTGGTATGCCCTTGCTACCGCTTATGGCGCAGATCTGTCAAGCCAACATTACCAAAACGCTGCAACTTTCTATAACAATGCCGGCCCCGGTACTACGCCCAATTTTCTGCTCGCCGGCTACTACTATTCCGGCTCGTTCCGCAATGGCGGTAGCAGCGGCGCCTATTGGTCGGCTACGTCGAGCTCTAATACTAACGGCTACGATCTGTACTTCTATTCAGGCAGCGTCTATTCAGCCGATGGCAGCAGTCGCAGGTACGGGTTCTCTGTTCGCTGCGTGCTGGCCGAGGAGTAGGATTTCCCCCTTTACCGTAGGTATAGTGTAGAGTCTCCTCGCCGCCTCCTGAGTAAAATGGCGACTGTCTACCGTGAATCAGAGAGAGGACTCGAGGAAGAATAAAATGACAAGAAGCATAAGTAAAATTCAAAGAAAGGAGTAATATGGGAATGCCAAATTACAACCTAACGTTTGGGATAGAGGAGGGCGATAAGGCTGTTGGTCCAAAACAACAGGCAGAAGCGGTGGCTAAAAAACAGCGCATGGAAATGCTGGACAGAGTGGCAAGGCAAGAATATCGTCAAGAAGAAGATATGGCCAAAAAGGCGATACTCTCGCTCGAAGCGGGAAATTTCTCGAAAATTTATGTTCTGAAATGTGTCGACGGGTGGATGAAAGTGTTCAACCACTCGGGGGTAATCTTGGCGAAGTACCTAGACGGCAGATTGGGGCGGCACTACGAACTGAATGACGACAAGGGGTATGGTGCTGACGTGGCAATGTACGGTGTGGTGTCGATTCCGCCGACGTCGGTGTTGGAGTTGGTCGCGCGATTGGTGCACGCCGGAATCAAACTCGAGGATGACACGGAGTGGATGCTGACCTTCGATCTGGGCGAAAAAATTAGCCAAGAGGAAATCACGCGGTTGCTGCACGAAAATGAGCTAATCATCGACAAGGTGAATCAGCTAATTATGCCACGCGCAAAGCTCCCGAAGCTGAGGGCGTATGTGAAGACGCTCATGGAATTGGTCCACACGCGCACGCGTGACCAAAAATCCTCGATGAAAAATGTGTTTCTGAATGACGCCGAGCGAGTGGTGGTGGAAATGAATAAGAAAATCATTGCAACGTCGCGTGGGGCGAAAAAAATGGATGAATGCGTGATGGAAATTTTTGCGGCTCTTGAAACGGTGTATGAAAATATCACGACGATGTCGGACCTAAAGCTTATCACCGCAAAACAGTATAAGGAGCTGGCGGATGCGACGACGAAGGTGTATGAAGAGTGTCAGCGGGAAATGAAACGTTGGCAAGTGGCGAGAGTGAAGAAGGCTGAGAAAGCCGAGAAAACTGAGAACGATGAGAAAACTGAAAAAGTTGAGGAAGCAAATGGAGCAAAGTAAGCAAGACGAACCGTTGCTGCTAACGACCGGGGAGTTGGGATTTATTACGGCGTGCCTTAATTATGATTTGGGAAAGGAGAACGAGGGGCGGGCGGAGCGTTTTCATATATTGAGTAATTTGGTGGAGGGGACGCGGGCGATACGGAAGGAAAAAATGAAGCATGAGAAACCGGACCGAAATCTATTGTCGAAGTTGCCGAAGTGTAATGCGGACCTTGACGATGCGATATACGAGTGTTTCTTGATGGCGCGGCGAGGAAAGACCGACACAGTAGACGAATGGAATCTTGAGGCGTATTGGAATGCGAATTTGAGACAGCTGAAGTTTGATATTGTACATCGAGTATGGAAGCCGAGCTCGTCGAAAGCCTTTGTGACGGACAAGCCGGTGTATCGGGAGATTTTTGCAGCGCAATTTCGAGATAGAATTGTGCACCATTTGTTATACGCTATCGTGGCGCCATGGTGGGATAAGCAGTTTATCTATGATTCGTATTCTTGCCGGAGAAATAGGGGGACGGACGAAGGGATAGAGCGGATGCAGAAATTTATGCTGGCGGTGTCGCAGAGTGGAAGGCGAGATGCGTATGTGCTTAAGGGGGATTTGTCGGGATTTTTTATGAGTATGAAGCGAGGAACTTTATACAAAAAAGTGATGTGGGGGTTGAGACGGCAGTTTCCGTATAGGGGGTGGCTGTATGAGTTGTGTGAGTATTTGTGGCGAGAAGTGATTTTTGACGAGCCGTGTAAAGGTGTGAGGAGGGTGGGGGCGCTTTCAGATTGGGACGTATTGCCGGATTCGAAGACGCTGTTTAAACAGCCATATAGCTATGGAATTGTAATCGGGAATTTGACTTCGCAACTGTTGTCGAACATCATGTTGAATGAGTTTGATTGGTTTATGAAGAAGAAGTTGGGTTTTAAGCATTATGGGCGATATGTGGATGACTTTTTTATAGTGGTGTCGGCGAGCGAATATGAGTGGGCGAGGCAGATGTGGTTTTATGAAGTGCCGGAGAAGTTGAGGTCGATGGGGCTTAAGATGCATCCGAAGAAAAATTACATTCAGCCGGTGTCGCATGGATGCCCGTTTCTAGGTAAGATGGTGCGACCGTTCGTGCTGATGCCCGGGAAGCGGTATCTGAAGAATATGCGAAGTGCGTTTGTTGGCTATGTGGAGGGGCGGGTGTCGTATGAGACGATGCAGTCGTATGTGGGGATGGGGAAAAATATGGCGGCGTATACGGCGATGAAAAAAGTTTTGTGCGATTTGCGTGATTTTGTGCTTGTATGATTCTGTATGGGGGTGGGGCATGCGATATTCCACTGATACGGCGAGGAGACTCTACACTATACCTACGGTAAAGGGGGAAATCCTACTCCTCGGCCAGCACGCAGCGAACAGAGAACCCGTTCCTGCGATTGTTGTTATTGGCTGAATTGACGTTGCCTGAATTGAAGTTCAGATTGTAGCCGTTAGTATTAGAGTTCGACGTAGCCGACCAATAGTTGCCGTTGCTACCGCCATTGTTGAACGAGCCGGAATTGTAGTTGCCGGCGAGCAGAAGCCATATAACGAGCTGGTTCTATAAACGTGCAATTTAAAGGGATACAATTAAAACCCGGTAGACCTTTGTGCCTTATGCTGTGTCGCGGCCTCTCTGGGAGGATGGTGCCGATTATGACTGCTGCAGTAAACAGCTTGGCGCCCGGCGGCGGTTTCGGGGCAATGTTTAACTCGTTTGCTGACGGAAAGTGCTCCGAGCAACACGAGGGTATCTCTGCCTCCGTGGAATATATGTCCGAAGTAAACGGGGTGGTTCCTGGCGAACAGCTTTTGGCTTGACCCGCTTTCCCAACCTGCTCGCATTAGCTCGTTTGCTGGGTAACGGCGCTTGATTTCCTATCTCGCGATCCCCGTCGACGAAACATGCCCCCACAGTTATATTGTAGCATAATATCGGTTATAATTACATTTTATCACTGACCGTGTTCCGGGCTCGGTGAACAATTTGGCGGATTTGTGAAAAATCCCGAAAGTCGCGAAAATCGTTGACTTTTGGGAGCATTATCGGTATAATAGGGGTATGATAAAGCGAGAATCTTATTTGGCGAAGCTACGTAGATTGAAAGATATCAATGTGATTAAGGTCCTGACTGGAGTTCGGAGAGCGGGTAAGTCCACGGTGTTTTTGCAACTAAGGGACGAGTTGGTGGCGGAAAAGGCGGGGAATATCATCTACTACAATTTGGAGGAAAAGGAAAATGAACGTTTTTTGGTGGATGCGGATGCGCTGTACGACCAGATTATGTCGGAAATTGACGACTCGGCGATGAATTATATTTTTATAGATGAGGTGCAGATGGTACCAGAATTTGAGCGGGCGGTGGATAGTTTGTATGTCAAGGAAAACACGGATATTTACCTTACTGGGTCGAACGCTTATATGCTGAGTAGTGATATCGCGACGCTTTTGACGGGGCGCTATGTGGAGATTAAGATTCAGCCGCTGGGCTTTGCGGAGTTTGTGGAGTTTTTTGCGGACGAAGGGCGGGATGTTTCGCAACTGTTTCGGATGTTTTTGGACATGGGCGGGTTTCCAGAGGTGGCGAATATGTTGACGCGTTCGGCAACGACGGAAGTGTCACTGTATCTGAACGGTGTGTACGATACGATTACAGAAAAGGACGTGAAGAAGCGCAAGGGTATTTATGATATGGACGCCTTTCGGAGGGTGTATCTATACTGTCTAGATAACGTGGGAAATGTGACGTCGGCGAATAATATTGCCAATGCGTTGTCTAGCAAGCGGCTGACGATTGATCGTAAGACGGTGGTCGATTATCTGCAGTCGATGATGGATTGTTTTCTTTTGTATCGGGCGGAACGATATGATATAAGAGGGAAAAATATTTTGCAGACGGGTGAGAAATATTATACGGTAGATTTGGGGCTGACAAATGCGTTGCTCGGGCGACCGAGCGGGGCGGATGTGGGGAGGCGGATTGAGAATCTGGTGTTTTTGGAACTAAATCGGCGGTATGGACAAGTGTTTGTGGGGAAGAACTATGGGAAAGAAATTGATTTTGTGGTGCGTAATGCGGAGATGGAATGGGAATATTTTCAGGTTTCGTTGACACTGGCAGAGGCTGGGACGCGGGAACGTGAGTTGGCGGCGCTGGAAAACACTGGTGATTTTTATCGACGGACTGTGCTGACGATGGATCCGATCGATACTGATGAGAGGGGAATACGTTGCCGGAATTTGGTGCAGTGGTTGTTGGAGGTTTGACTGTTGGTTTAGTTTGTTGGATTGCTCGTGTGAAAAATCCCGAAAGTCGCGAAAATCGTTGACTTTTGGGATCTTGCTAGGCGAGGGGTTTGATTTCGTAGGTGTGGGAGGTAGCTTCGGTCTCGCCGAGGATGATAGCGCTCTTGGCGATTTTGGCGGCGGAATCTAATCTGGCGCCGAGGGATTTGGCGCTGGGCAGGATGGTGGTCGTGCTGCCTTGGGTGCGGAGGGTGCGGGCGACTTCGATGGCGTAGGGGAGCTCGGCGTCGGAGAGGGGGAGGATGGCGATGTCGAGGGGGCGTTGTTGTTCGGTGTCCAGTAGGTCGTGCTCGGTGAGGAGGTAGAAGAGGCGGCTGAGGCCGATGGAACCGCCGACGCCGGGGAATTTTTGCTCGGTGAAGTGGGTGGCGAGGTTGTCGTAACGGCCGCCACCGCCGACGGAGCCGATGTCTTTGTGGTCCTCGATGACGAATTCGAAAACGAGGCCGGTGTAGTAGTCGAGGCCGCGGACTATGCGGAGGTCGGCTTCGATCCTGTCGGCGTAGCCGTCTTGTTCGAGGAGGGATAGGGTCTGGTCAAGTTCGCTTAGACCTTCGTCTAGGGTGGGGTTATTGAGGCCGAGGTTCTTTAGGTTGCAGATGACCTTGTCGCGGGGGCCGTGGAGGTTGATCAGGGCGAGCATTTTGGCGGTGTCGGCGGGGGAGAGGCCGATTTCTTGGAAGGCCTGCTCGGTCTTTTCTCGGGGGACCTTTTCGGAGTGGTCGATGATACTAAAGATGTCGCGTGATTTATCGGACAGGCCTAGTGCCTCGAGGAGGCCGGTGATGATTTTGCGGTTATTGATGCGGGCGAGGACGGGGGACTTGAGACCGAGCGAGCCGTAGGCGTCGAGCAAGGTGGAGATGACGTCGTAATCGTAGAAGAGGGGGAGAGTGGCGCGACCGATGACGTCGACGTCACACTGGTAAAACTCGCGGAAGCGGCCCTTTTGGGCGCGCTCACCACGGAAATTCTGGCCAATCTGGGCGGATTTGAGGGGGAAGGAGAGCTGCTGCTCGTGTTCGACGACGTAGCGGGCGAGGGGGACGGTGTGGTCAAAACGAAGGGCCTCGGAAGATTTGGCGGGGTCTTCGGAAGTTTTGAAGACTTTGTAAATCTGCTTTTCGGTGTCGCCACCGGCCTTGGCAAGGAGGATTTCTTGGCGCTCCAAAATGGGGGTTTCGATAGTGAGAAAGCCGTGGCGGCGATAGGTCGCTGTGATGGTGCGCTTCAGGTCGTCGAAAACGGCCTGGGTGCTGGGCAGGAATTCCGTGGTGCCAGAGATGGGCGTGGTGGTGTACTTTTTCATACTGTTATTATATCAGATACCACAAAAAAAGCCAAGTTTGGCTGTGGTGGGCGATAGAGGAGTCGAACCTCTGACCTCGTCTACGTCAAAGACGCGCTCTAGCCAACTGAGCTAACCGCCCATAGTTGGTGAGCCGGGAGGGGCTCGAACCCTCGACACCGGGCTTAAAAGGCCCGTGCTCTAACCAGCTGAGCTACCGGCCCATACTAGGCATGATATTAATGGTGGTTCCGGCTGGACTTGAACCAGCGACACAAGGCTCTTCAGGCCTCT
>CAYNBW010000009.1:0-20340 GCA_964396015.1 uncultured Candidatus Saccharibacteria bacterium
TAGTGATGGAAAGCCGGTACTGAAATACCGGAAGGCTTCCATCAAATTATTTTTTCAAAATTTCACCTCAGCGAAAAAAGAAAAAAATCTGAGTTTTTGTTATCGGACGTATTTAATGAGTGTTTCGCGCAAATCCTTCGCCGGAATCACGAACTTGTCGTGCACCGTAGCCGGTCCAATCGCGTGCAAGAACCCAAGTTTTTTCGCCTCGGCAATTCGCTGATCCGCCCGAAACGCCGAGCGAATCTCGCCCCCTAGTCCTACCTCACCAAACACCACATATTCCTCCCCCAACTTCCGCCCCGCCACCGCCGAAGCTATCGCCATACATACCGCCAAATCCGCCGCCGAATCATTGAGTTTCATCCCACCCACCACGTTCACAAAAATATCCTTGTCCGACAGCCTGAGTTTCGTCCGCCGCTCCAGCACCGCAATTAATAAATTTAACCGATTCAAATCAAACCCGCTCGCCGTCCGCTTCGGATACCCAAAGTTCGACGTCGTCGCAAGCGCCTGTATCTCCACCAAAATCGGCCGATTTCCCTCGAGCGTCGCCAGTATCACCGACCCATCCGTATTCGTCCGCTCCGCCAGAAGCGCTGCCGACGGATTCTGTACCTCACGTAGCCCCGAATCCACCATCTCAAAAATCGCCACTTCATTCGTCGACCCAAACCGGTTCTTCACCGCCCGTAGCGTCTTAAACCCGCCATACCTATCCCCCTCAAAGTTCAGCACCACATCCACCAAATGCTCCAGCACCTTCGGCCCCGCCAAAGTTCCCTCTTTCGTCACGTGCCCCACAATCACTACCGCCGTATCCGTCCGTTTCGCCGCCCGGATAATCAAATTTCCACAGTTCGTCACTTGCGACACCGTCCCTGGCGCGCTCGCGATCTCGTCCATCGCCAACGTCTGAATCGAATCCACAATCACAAGGTCAAACCCGCCCTCCTCGATCGTCTTCGCGATGTCATTACCGCTCGTCGACGCCGCAAAACTCAGTTTATCCGAATCCGCCCCCAGCCTCACCGCTCGCAGCTTCACCTGTCCCGCCGATTCCTCACCCGATATATACAGCACCTCATGCCCCGCCCTCGACACCGTCGCACAAATCTGCATGAGTAACGTCGACTTCCCCATCCCCGGCTGCCCCGCCAGAAGCGACACTGCCCCCATCAAAATCCCACCCCCCAGCACCATATCAAAATCAGCAAATCCTGTCGAAAGCCTCGCCTTCGCGTCACTTGGCGTAATTGTCGCAATTTTTACAAAATCCAACTTCTTCCCCGAAACCTGCCCCTTCGCCACTGCCGACTTTCCACCAGCCCCGCTACCAGTCTCCGCCACCTGCTCCACCAGCGAGTTCCACGCCTTACAATTTCCGCACTGCCCCACCCACTTCGCATAACTCGCTCCGCACTGCTGACAAACAAACACACTCTTACTTTTCATATATTTATATTATATCAAAATTTAGTATCTTGGCGCAATTTCATGCTGATATACCGTAGTCAGCGTATCCGACACCCCCGCCCCCGCCATATATCGCCCCCACAGCATTGTCGACGTATCATAGTTTATCGCCTCCGCCGGTATATTAGACTGCTTACCCCAAGCCGTTCCATACGTCCGCCCCGGCTCAATCTTATCCGCAATTATCATCCCTCGTACATTTAACTGCACTGACCGCGCTTCAGCGTCCACGTTCTCCGGTGCATCCGCGCAAGTTCGCACTGCCCCTTCCGCTATCAACACCGCATCAATCTCTTCCACCCCACACTGTATATTAATGTTGTTACCATATATTATTATCTGTGGCACCTCAGACCCTCGCCCCATATCAAAATCATTATATTTTATATTACCACTAATCGTAATATCTTTTGCCACTTCATTCGTATCTCGCGCCATTATAATCTTCGTTTCCGACTTCCCCGCACTAAATTCTTCAATCGTCGCGCCATCCTCAAATGTCAAAACTTGCACATTACTCTGCACCACGCTACTATTGTTCAACCAATAATCCACCAGCGCCGACCGACTTACTTCTCCCGCCGTACTGGCCGAAATATTCGCAAACCCCGTCCGTTCTCGCCCACTTCCACACATCAACTCTCCCAACGTCCCATAATTCGCAAACGAAAGCGGTACCAACATATCGCAATACGTTCCTGTCCCCATATATCCACTTCCCGCCTTATTGCCGCCAAATCCCATCGCCGCCCCCGATGCTAGCCCAGTCACTCCACCATTAGCCACCACCGCTTGTTCCACCCATGAGCCAAAATGCGTTTCATTTCCCGGAGCATCTCGCGTATATTTATACCCCACCTGCCAAACATTTTTCTTCACGCTCTCCAACACCGCAACATTACCATTCGCGTACAAACTCCCGCCATATACCTGCAAACTCGGCTTCTTCGCAATCACCATACAAGCTGGTGCCGACACATACCACAACCCATCTCCCGAAGCCATCAAATTTTTATCCACCCCACTCGTCGACGGATACACCAAAATCGAAAAACACATATAATCTCCCGCACTCGCATCAAACGCATTGTAAGTTTGCTCCCATTCATATTTTTCTACCGACCCTGCCAAATTCCCAATCATATTCAAGCCACCATCATAATGTTGAATGATTTCACACTGTGCGTTTTCATTCTTCTTTTGCACCAAATCACACACATTCGAATTAACGTTCCCCACGCCTCGTTGCTCTTCCCCGCTACCAGTAGCCGATGTAAACGCCACTAGCCTCACCTTCGCCTCATCAACCACCGTTGCATACGTCGCCTCCGTCACCGCATTATCCTTCATGTTCACATTTACCTGCGCATTCGTCACTACTATCTGTTCACCGGAATAAACCACCTCACTCGAATCCCTCACCCCACTCACTGCCACATTACCAGTATTATTAAAATTATATGGCACTTCCACCTTTGCTTGCGTTCGTACCGGACCTTCAGTCAAACTATGCCCATAATACGCATTAGTATGACTATAATCAGTGCAATGTTCATCACCATCGTCATCCGTCCAGCATGGCTCCCCTTCCCAGTTATGATCTTCACTCCAGATGCTGAGCGACACTGGTTTTCCAGTTGTCATTTCAATTCCATAAATCCGCCCCGCATCCGACGTACTCGTGGTAAACATATTTTGCGTCTTATTCCACTCCTTTACATCCGACATCCCATCCCCATAATCACCATTCGGCGGCAAGTTAAAATCATTAGACGAGAAATTCCCACCGTAATTGCGCTCCCCCACCCAATTACTCAACGTGTATTTATTCTCCCAAGTCGATGCATTCTTAGCCTTGGTATTCGTATTTGATGAATTACTATTACCGTGATCGCCATGGCTCGTCGTATACTCCGTATCCGCCGTCTTTTGCACCCCCGGATAATAGCATCCCTTCCACGCAATTTTATCCGTCGGCATCGCATAAGTTGTTTTATCGTCATCCGACAAGTTCTGTTCGTTTGAACCTCCTCGCCACCCCGCGTACGTACCCGCAAGCCTCGCGTTCTTCACCTTCTCCACCACCGAAGTCGTTCCTGAATTTGCGGTCGAACTATTATACGACGCCGGCGCCCACGCCCGGCACAAGTCCCCCTCATCTTCACCGTCATCTTCTTCCTCCTCTTCCTCGCCAGTCACTACTACCGTCACCACTTGGTTCTGCGACGAACAAGATGCCTCCACTGTCTCCCTCCCGCCGTGACATCTGCGTATATTTACCGTCCTACTGTATGCCTTACCCTCCGGCACTTCCACCGGCGTAACTCCAGCTATAAACGCATCAATATAAAGTGTCGTCGGTCCCCCATTCGGACTCGCCCAATTTCCCCTCGTCACATTACTCCCATCATAGATAAAATCTTGTTCACCAGTATTCGCGTCCTTAGTCTGAATAAGCGACGTCGTGTTTGGATAATCCGTACACATCCCCGCATAATAAATCGTCTCCATGCCAGTCGGTTCTTTTACATAAATCGTCCCCACATTCAAAGTATCAGGCGTACTAGCAATCCACAACGAGCAATAGTTATTATACCTCGCCCCCCTAGCTGCTTGGTCGCACGCCCACTGCACCGAGCTAACCCCCTGTCTTCCGCCACTCTCGTTCAAACATTTCTGTTCATTGTTATAGTACTTGCTTGCCGCGTTCGCATCTGCCGCCAACATTACTGTTGCGCCCATCACCATGGCCAACAATATCCACAATCTCAAAATATTTTTTCTCATCCGTCAGTTTCTCCACTTATATCTATTCCTGCAGCCTCCAATCGCTCATTCAAAATCGCAGTATACTTATCCAGCAGCTCCATATCATCGTAATATCCCGCCACATTCATCACTGTTACTGCCGAATCAATCGTTTTCAATTTCTCATCTGCCCCCACCGCCTGTTCTATCGCTTCCACACTTCTTGTCTTATCGTTATCCTCATACATTGTCATCTTAGCCTCTTCCATCATCACTTCCCCACTCTCATACTTTTTTTCCATCTCAGCCTCTTCACTTTTCCTTTGCAAGCTCACCACAATTATTGCTACCAAAAGACCCATTGTCATCGCCAAGAACACCACAATAAGCCCTGTATATGTCTTTCTTTCTTTATCCATCCTAATACCTCGGCGCAATCTCATGCTGATATACTGTGGTCAGCGTGTCCGACTCTCCCGACCCCGCCATATATCGCCCCCACAGCATCGTCGATGTATCATAATTAATCGTCTCCGCCGGTATATTCGATTGTTTACCCCACGCCGTTCCATACGTTCGATTCAATTCTAGTTTATTCGCTATCACCATGCCACGAATATTTAGCTGATGCGAACGCAACTCAGAATTCGTGTTGTCATCCTCGCCACCATTTTTTGCATCCTTGCACGTATTCACCGTCCCCTCTGCAATCAAAATCGCATCAATCGTCGTTACATTGCAATCAATACTAATGTTGTTACCATATATCACCACCTGCGGTACCTCACTACCCTTACTGTAATCGTATTCATCGTATTCTTTTACGCCTTGATATATAATATTTCCACCAATAGTTACATTTTTCGGCGTTCCGTTATCATCTCTCGCCACTATAATCCGCGTCACGCCGGCGTCAATCTTACCACCTCCCAACGTAACATCTTCACTACTCCTCGTGTACCATATCTTCGCTCCCGACGCACTATCAAGCGCTGTGTAATTATTATCATTCAACCCCGTACTTCCACCAGCAAGATTCGCTTCCGCTGGCGCCCCCGCCGCCCAATAATCCACCAATGCACTCTTATCCACTTGCCCCCCCACCGCATTCGACTGAATGTTTGCTCTCCCAGTTTGGTTCTTTGCATTCTTACTGCTACCACATATTCCTTCTACCAAAGTTTGACCACTGTAATTTGCAAAAGACAACGGTACTCGATATTCACAGAAATCACTCGCCGGATCCCCTTTCACGCCACTCCCCGCCGAGTTATTAGAATTACTATCATATCCCAAACTAGCCCCAGATGCCAGTCCACTGACCCCACCATTCGCCACAATCCCCTGCTCCACCCACGACCCAAACCTAGTCCTATTACTCTTATCAAGTTCGGCATAATCGTAAACGTCCCAAAGATTAAATTTTTCACTATCCGATGTAGATGCGCCACCACTAAAATACAGGCTACCACCATAGGCCTGAAAACTCGGTTTCTTTGCAATCTTCGTGCAAGAAGGTACTGAAAACCTCCAATTCCCATCATAATCAGTTGAGATCTTCCAATCTTCTCCACTCGTTGCCGGAAATACCCCCAATCTAAAACACATATAATCCCCCGCACTCGCATCAAACGCATTGTATGTTTGTTGAAACGCCCCATTATCTCCTTTTACGACACTTTTATCATCCAACACTAAATCACTTCCATACTGCAACCTACGAATCATGTCCTCCCGGTTACCATTCGTCTCACATTTTTTACCATTATTTGTAGCACAGTTCAGCACTCCACTCCATTCATTCACTACCTCACATTGTTTATGCGAAAAAGCATCACAACCTTTACTAGGTCCGATTTTTTCTTCCCAAAATCCATCAATACCGCCCTCTACTACTTCCGCCGACACCGTATAGGCCACTAACTGTAGCTCCGCTTCATCTACTTGCGTTGCATAAAGCGCTTGCGTCAATTTATTGTCTTTTACCGCAACCCCTACCTTTGCCAACTTTACCTCCACTTTCTCTCCTGAATAAATCCTCTCAGCATCTTTGTCTGCAATCCCCACTTCTACTCCCGTAACGAAATTATATGGCACTCGTATTTCTGCCGTTACATCTCGTTCCCCATCCGTCGCACTTCCTACATAATATTCATTAGTATGCCCGTAATGGCTACATCCACCCTCACTGTCGCAATGGCATGTCCAATCATGATTCTTATACGATGTATCTTCATATCTCGATGCTTTTATCGGATTTCCCGGAGTACTAATAGTTTGAGACGACGTTTTTCCTGTATCGTTATAAAGCTTCATCGTCTGTTTATTAGTCCGTTCTTCAATCACAGAGACTCCGCTATTAGCTCTTACATAACACTCTTCCTCAGAGACTTTTGTACAACTCAATGGCAAAGCATACGGACTGGCACCATCATAAGGTTGCCAGTTCGCCCCCAAAGAAAGCGTTCCTCCATGCTTAATCATAAACTCGTTTTTCCATTTTTCTGCACCATATAAATTTAATATAGTTTTTCTACTATGACTGCTATCTTCACAAGAAGATTCTGAACCATGTCCATCATAGCTATTGCCATCAAACTTCGACACCCCCTTATTTGACGCTTTTTGCACCCCGGGAAAATAACAACTCGCCCACTCTACCGTATCAGTCGGCACTACGTATCGCGTGACCGAATCCTGCCCTCCTCTATCTAGTCCATATTGCCATTCTTTATATCCAGTCCCCGACACCAATGCCAATTCTGATATTCGCTTCGAAATTCTCACCCCCTCTGCCACCGAAGTTTCCCAATCGTCATAAGACGCCGGTTTCCATTTTTCACATACATCCTCCTCATCTGAACAGCTCCCTGGCTCACAACAATCTCCAATGCACCCTCCATCGCCTCCTCCTCCACCATCACTATCCCCACCAGTCGGCTGTTCACCCGTAAAAGCCGCCTGAGAGATACAAAAATAACCTGTATTTGTATTCATTGCTGCATTCATGGCCCCCGAAATCACCTTCATTAGTATATCGGCATCTATTTTGCTCGAAAGCTTAGTCCCATCCTCCACTGAACCACTTATGATCATATTTATTACATCATCAAGCGAAACGCTGCTATACGTGTTATACTGCCGAATACTCGTATCACTTTGAGACAGTGGCCCATAAAGCAGTCGGTTATTTCGCCCTTCCCAGCCGTACACAGCGACCCACTCAAACCTGCTAGACGGACATACACTAGCGATCCTCGCATAAGAAGGTGCATTGTGAACTCCTACCCAATTTGTGTTATTAACATATCTACTTAGATCGCTACTTGTACTATATATACGCCAACTTCCCCCCCCTCCTCTTTCGCCATTCGTACCACATGGCACATAAAAAGAGTGGACAAAGGTATCACATGTAGTAGATTTACCTCCTCCCGTGCCCCCATCGTCTTGGTGTATTTCGGAAGTACTATTCGCAAAAACACTCCCATTCAACGATGCCCCGCCCATCATCACTAAAAACACCACCATTATCGTCTTAATCTTCAAACTCATACCCTTGCTCCAATTTTTCTCGTTCAGCAGCACTAATCTGAGTATATTTCTCTACCAATGTCTCATCGTGACAATACTGCGCCACACCTATCGCATCACTATATAGATACAATCTATCCGCTGGCCTCCAAGCTGTCATGTCTGCATTCTCTACTACCTCAATCGCTGCCACACAATCCCCCTCTACCGCCAATCCCCGCATTTGATCAGACAAAATCGCTGCCACTTCCTCATAAAATTCTCCTTGTTCTAATGCATTCACTACTGTCCCGTACAACTCATCCGTATCCTCTATTATTGTTGCGATATCGTCGCCCTGTTCATAAATCTCACCTTCTTTTTCGGAAAGACATATCATTAACTCAGTCAATACCCCTTCTGCCAAACACTCCTCCGCCATCTCACGTGTTTTTGTCTCCGCAATCTCTACATTTTGCAAATATTTCGAATCAGTATCTGACCCTTCGCTTATTACACCAGAATCCCCACCTCGCTTTCCGCCATTTACAGCCACCACCACAATCCCTACCACCAATATCACCGCCAATGCGACCAACCCCCCAAGCAACCAAAAAAGACTCTTCTCGCGCCCCAATTCCTTACGGTTACCCGTCTTAGCATTACGCTCCATACTCTCATTTTACCATAAATAATTTATTTTTTCTCAAAAATCACATATAATATATAGTATGAAAATCTATTTTTCTGGCATTTGCGGTACTGGCCTCGGCCCCCTCGCCCTTTTTGCCAAGAAAGCCGGCCACACCGTCGTCGGCTCCGACCGCGAAAAAGGCGCTATTTACGACGAGCTACAAGCCGCCGGTATCACCGTCCACCTTGGCATCCAAGACGACGACTTTCTACGCAGCCAGCTCGACGACCTCGACTGGTTCGTTTACACTTCCGCCTTACCTCAGGATCATCCCGAACTCACCCTAGCCAAGGCGTCAGGAGTCAAAACCACCAAACGCGACGACTTCACCGCCTACCTTATCGACCAGCAAAATCTCAAACTCGTCGCCATCGCCGGCACTCATGGCAAGACCACCACTACCTCTATGATTATCTACGCCAGCCAGCAGTTAAATCTCCCCGTCTCCTACGTCGTCGGCACCACCCTCGGCTTCGCTCCGAGTGGCAATTACAAAAAAGGCGACCAATTCTTCGTCTACGAAGCCGACGAATACGACCGCAACTTCCTCAAATTCCACCCTTGGCTCTCCGTTATCCCCAGCGTCTCCTACGACCACCCCGATATCTACCCTACAAGGGCAGATTACAAAGCCGCCTTCGATCAGTTCAAGTCCCAAAGTCGCACCGTTATCACGCCAGAGGACATTTCCCCCGCTTTCGCCGAATCACACTTCACCCTCGCCGGCAACTCCCGTCGTCTCGACGCCTGCCTCGCCACCGCTGCTCTCGAAAAAATCATCGCCACCCTGCCAAACCACAGCTCAGAATCCGCCACCGCTCATCGCGACCAAATCATCAACGTCCTTAATACTTTCCCCGGCGTCGGCCGTCGCTTCGAAAAACTCACTGACCATATCTATACCGACTACGCCCACCACCCCGAAGAAATCTCCGCCACCATCGCCACTGCCCTCGACGAAGTTGAACGCGCAGGGAGAACCGGTCTCATCGTCATCTACGAACCCCACCAAAACACCCGTCAGCACCAAATCAAAGACCAATACTACGATGCCTTTATCGGCGCCGACCACGTTTTCTGGCTCCCCACCTACCTCGTTCGCGAAGATCTGACTCTTCCCACCCTTACGCCCCTCGATTTCATCCACCACCTCGCCCCCCAAACTACCGCCGAACCTGCCGAGTTAAATGACGAACTTTTCCAAATCATCCAAAATTACGCCAAGCAAAATTATCTCGTTCTCCTCATGACCGCCGGTCCCGCCGACCCCTGGCTCCGCGAAAGGCTCGCCCATGAAAGTTAACTCCGAAGCAGCAATGCTCGCCCTCGGTAAAAAATACGGTGAGAAGTTACGTTCTTCCCACAATTTTGCCGACGCTCCCCTTGTCATCGAGCTCCTCGGCGACGTCGGCACTGGCAAGACCACCTTCACCCGCGGCCTCGCCCAAGGTCTCGGTATCATGACCTCCGTCACCAGCCCCAGCTTCACCATTTCCAAATCCTACGCTTTCAGAACCACAGACAACATCCCCTGCACTCTCACTCACTACGATTTTTACCGCCTAGACGACCCCGGTATCATGGTCGAAGATCTCGCCGAAAAACTCGCCCCAAGCAACCTCGTTATCATCGAATGGGGTGCCTCCGTCCAAGATTTTCTCCCCACGCCCCACAGTACTATCAAAATCACCTACACCGATGATAATTCTCGCGAGGTTACCTTCTCATGAAACTCTATCTTGACACCAGCACCGAAACTACCATCCTAAGGCTCGACGACATCACCTACGAATGGCATTCCGGTCACGATCTCGCCGAGCAGCTCCTTAGTTTCATCAAAGGCAAACTTTCAGAGCACGGCCAAACTTTCACCGATATCACCGAAATCACCTTTATGTCCGGTCCCGGCTCTTTCACCGGGCTCCGCATCGGCGCTACTATCGTCAACACTCTAGCCCACGAGCTAGACATCCCGCTCTACGACCACCACGGGAAAAAACATCAGATTATTCTTCCCGACTATGGTCGCGGCGCCCATATCTCCACACCACAGAAATAGAAGCAACTAGCGCTACCGACAACACCCCCAGCACCAACGCCTGTACAATTGCCGATGCCAATACTACCCGGCTTCGATTCGGCTGATAAGTCAAACTCTCGCCTAGCGGCGCCGCATACCCCGGATCCTCCGGATTATATGCCACCGTCGTACCATCCACGACACCCGTATTAGTGCCTCGCGCCAACGTTGTATCATCCGTCACATTAAGCAACATATTTGAAAAACTCACCCGAAATACCGAACTCTCGCTATTTCTATCCGCATGAAATATCCGCACAATCGACCCAGTGTTTGCGCTCGCTTTCACTCCAGAGTACGCCAAATCTTCCTCGCCTATCGCCGTATAAATCTCACCCTCCGCCGTAATCTTAAATCGACCAGCCATCGCTTCATGTATACCACCCATGTCAAGCACTAGCCTGTCCCCTACATATACCCAAGTATCGTCATCCGCCGTTACGCTAAACATCTCATTACCATCCGCTATAATCTGCACCGGCACCCCCAAGTTAAGCGTAAACAAATGGTTATTCCCATCCTTATTCACCGGCTCATCTGGCACCACAATATTATTCAAAGGATAAAAATTCTCATTTTCATACGTAAAGCTAGCCGTGCTAGCATCATATCTCAAACTCAAATTTCCACCGTATATTTGACTCGCCCCTTCCACTGCATTAAACCACCGGGTAAAACTATCTGCCTTCACTCCGCGATTTGGCAACATATTACCGCCCCTTGCCACTGGCAGATAATTACTGTCCAACTCCGTTTCCGTCATCCCTTGTTCTAGTGCACCGTTATAATATCCGCAACCCGCCCATTCAAACTGCCTTGTTTCCAAAGCGTCCGTCATACCAACATCATACAAGTTCACACATTCATCCATCACCTGATCATAATACAGAATCGGCACCGTCACTACGGCCTCATCTTCTACATTCGCATTGGCCAGTATCGCATCCACCGGACTCCGACTAATCTCCGTCTTAAGTTCCCCTACCGTGTTGGACAACCCCACCGTCGTCCCCACTATTGCCGTTATGGTTAGGACTAGTATAATACTAATAATGATAAGCGCTTTTTTCTTCATACCACCATTATATAACAAAATCACCAATTTTATTTAATAATTTCGTCAATAATGCCATATTTAAGCGCTTCTTCTGCGCTCATCCAGTTATCCCGATCCATATCTTTTTCAACTTGCGCCAATGACTTTCCAGTATTTTTCGCAAAAATCTCCGCTAGCCGTTTTTTCAAAAACACTCCCTCGCGTAGCATAATTTCCTGATCGGTAATTTTACCCTCCGTCCCCGACGAAGGCTGGTGAATCATAACCCGCGCATTCGGCAAACAGTACCGCTTACCCTTAGCCCCCGACGACAACAACATCGCTCCCATCGACGCCTGCAACCCAATTCCAATCGTCTCCACTTCCGGCTCGATATAATTCATCGTGTCAATAATCGCCAACCCGTCATACACCGACCCGCCTGGTGAATTAATATACAGCTTAATCGGTTTTTTCGGATCTTCATGCGCCAAATACAACAGTTGCGCCACCACCAAATTCGCCGTATGCGCATTTACGTCTTCGCCCAAAAACACAATCCGGTCATTAAGCAACCGTGAATAAATATCATACGCCCGCTCCCCCCGATTCGTTTCTTCCACCACCGTCGGTACTAAATAATTTTTTACTTGTTTTTCCATAATTCTCCTTTAATCTTTTAATTCTTTAGCTCTTTCTCTCTTTTGTTCCTTCACTTTTTCATTCCTTAATTCTTAACTACCCACCACCGCTTCTCGTTTTTTACGCTCTCGCACCACCCGTTCCTTCTTCAAAACCAGCTTACCCTTCATCAGCTCTACTTCCGGAATATCGCCTTTCACAAACTCGCCCGAAATAATCCCTTCCGACAGTAGCGACTCCACCTCGTCCTCAATCAACCGTCGCATCGGCCGCGCCCCATTCTTCGGGTCATAGCCTTTATCAATCAAATAATCCTTCGCCTTTTCCGAAACCGTCAGCCCAATGCCCTTCACCGCCAACCGTTTCTTCAAATCGTTAATTAAATTGTCAAAAATCTTCTCCACATTTTTCCGCGTCAAAGCATGGAATACCAGCACCGAATCCAGCCGATTAATCAGCTCCGGCCGCATCGCTTTCTTGAGCGCCTTCATCGCATACACCTTATTTTCCTCGTACTCCTGCGCCAGTTCTTTCTTATCTTTCGCAGTTTTCGCCGTAAACCCGAGTTCGCTCTCACGATACATTTCGCTCGACCCCAGGTTCGACGTCAAAATCACAATTGTGTTATTAAACTTAATCTTATTCCCCTGCCCATCCGTCAGCACCCCATCTTCCAAAATCTGCAAAAGCAAATTAAACACATCCGGATGTGCCTTTTCAATTTCGTCAAACAACACCACCGAGTACGGTCGTCGTCGCACCGCCTCAGTCAACTTTCCGCCATCATCATAACCAATATACCCCGCCGGCGCCCCCACCAGTCGCGACACATTATGCTTTTCGCCAAACTCGCTCATATCGATCTTAATTAGCGCATTTTCACCCCCAAACACTTCGCGTGCAATCACCCGCGCCAGTTCAGTTTTTCCCACACCCGTCGGTCCCATAAAGATAAACGAACCGATCGGCCTCCTTGGGTCCGCAATCCCCGACCGCCCCCGCCGAATTGCTTTCGCCACCTGCGAAACCGCCTCATCCTGCCCCACGATCGACTCCTTGATATGCGATTCCAGATCCATCAGCATCTTCATTTCCGACCCGTGCACTTTCGACACCGGAATCCCGGTTTTAAGTGACACTGCCGTCGCCAAATTCTCCTCCGTCAGTACCGGCGCCTTCATCTCTTTCGACGCCCCCGCCTTTTTCAGTTTCTTAATCTCTTGCTCCAGCCTCGCCAGCTCAGTCTTATATTCCGCCGCCTTCTCATAATCTTCCGCCTCCGCCGCCGACGCAATCTTTTCCTCCAGCCCCGCCGCCTCGATTTTCAATTTCTTATACTTCGACCCGCCCTTTTTATCCGCCGCCACTTTGCAAATCGCCGCCGCCTCGTCAATAATATCAATCACCTTATCCGGCATAAACCTATCGTTTATATACCGCCCCGCCATCACAATCGCCGTCTCCAGAATCACATCCGGTATCACCACTCCATGATGATTCTCGTAATGCTTCTTCACTCCCTTGAGAATCCGCAACGTCACCGCATTCGATGGCTCCTCCACCATCACCGTCTGAAACCGCCGCGACAACGCCTTATCTTTCTCCACCGACTTCCGATATTCATCCAAGGTTGTCGCCCCGATCAAATTTAATTGACCCCGCGCCAGCGCCGGCTTCAAAATATTCGCCGCGTCCATCGTCCCCTCACCCGACCCCGCGCCACACAAAAGATGCAGTTCGTCGATAAACAGTAGCACAGTTTCGTCACCCGTCGCCTCGTCAATAATCCCTTTCAGCCTCTCCTCAAATTCCCCGCGAAACTTCGTCCCCGCTACCAGCCCTGACAAATCTACCTGCCAAATATGCTTGCCAATTAGCGCCCCCGGCACTTCGTTCTTCACAATTCGCGTCGCTAGTCCCTCCACAATCGCAGTTTTTCCCACCCCCGCCTCACCAATCAGCACCGGGTTCGATTTCGTCCGTCGCGACAGCACCGTCACCACCCGCTCAATTTCCTGCTCCCGCCCAATCACCGTATCCAGTTTACCCGCCTTTGCCTCTTCCGTCAAATCCTTACCGTACCGTGCAAGAAACTTAAAGTTCGCCCCCTTTACGTACTTCGCCTTCTCCGCCTTGTTTTTTTCATCTTTCGTCTGCTCCTCCACCAAATCCTCGACCTCATCCAGCACTTTCTCGGTATCTACATTCAGCCCAGTTAGTATCAAAGACGCCCTAGAATTCGGCTGGCTCAGTAATGCATATAATATATGCTCCGTCCCAATTACCGCCAGCCCCTCTTCGTTCACAAAATTCTGCGCCATCCGTAGCGTCAAAATCACCGATTCCGACAGCGACATCATCGCCATATCGCCCCCCACCACTTCTACCGCCACTTTATTCAACGCCTTCTCAATCTCCTCCAGCGTCGCCCCCCCGTCTCGAATCATCTTCGCCCCCGTCGAAGTATCCATTGCCATAATCCCAAGCAACAAATGCTCCGTCCCCATATACCCGTTATTATAACGTTTACTATAATAATCTGCCTTCTGCAGCGCAAATCGCGCATTTTCCGACAGATGGTTCATTATCTCGCTAAATTCTTCCTGCATAATACCCCTATTATATCACATCCGATTAGCACTTTCAATACCAGAGTGCTAACAAAATAACCCCAACGGGGTTATTTTGTTATTATCAGTTTTTGAATCGGAATTCACTTCCAATTCAAAAGCCTAACTAGCCTTTTCTGTTAGACTCTTTTTCTCCGGAAAAGAGTCTAAGGTTCGCATGTACCCATCCCTCGACAGTACCACCATCCAGATATTCACCGTCCGTTCTCGCTACTCGCATCACCCCGCCCTTCGCAATATAACTCGCAAACGGGTCTGTAATCATATATTCCTGCTCCATCGGCCCAAAATCATTCTTATGCACATATTCCACGATTTCTCTCAACAGCCCCGGCGACAAAATATACTTACTCACACTAGTCAGCCCCGTAATCTGTTCCGGCTTTGGCTTCTCCGTAATTTTCGTCACTTTTTCGTCCTCAATCGTCAGCGCCCCACCATTGAGCAACGCCTCATACGGTCCGTCAATCGCAAACAGCGCCGACTCATTCTCGTCCCGCACCGCCTCTATCAGCGCTTCCGCCGAACTCTTACCCTCCGGGTTCCAGATAAAATCATCACCCATAAACACCAGCACCGGCTCGTCAATTCCAAACTCCTCCACCGCCAACGCCACCGGCACCGCCGTCCCATACTTATCCGACGGATCTTGCGCCACATAATGCATTGTTACGTTATCTGGCAACGTCTTGGCTTTTGCCAACTTATCCTCTTTGCCCCTTTCGCGCAAATATAAATTCAACGCCAAATTGTCCTGATAAAACGCCCGCACTTGGCAAGGCTCTACGTTTGACACCACCATATATATATCTGTCACCCCCGCCTTTATCAATTCCTGCACTGAATAATCCACCAGCGGCCGATTGCCCACCGGCAACATCGATTTTTCTATAATTTTAGTAATTGGTAGTCTCCGCGTGCCCCATCCTGCCACCGGAATAATCGCCTTAGTTATCTTCTTCATAATAACCCTATTATATCACACATCTGTTCAATCTTCTGAGATATCATTCGCAGCCCCATCTCCATTACTCTGATTGGCCCCAATGCCCAACCGCTCATCCGACAACGCTTCCGCCGAAAACGGTTCTTGATACTCATCTAGCGCCTTTACTTCCACCTCCAATTTCTCCAAATACTCCTCTAGCACCTCCTTATTCACTGGACCACTCTTATCAAAACTATACACCCCCTCCTCGGTCTCTTCCTCTTTTTCTACCTCCGCCTTGTCTGGCAGATACCCTGGCCGCGACCGGTCCAAATAAATATCCCCCGAATAGTGGTAAATCGCGAGCGACGTCGCCGTCAACCCCATCGCTATCGCAATCGATACTGCGCCCAATATCACCAAATTTCTTGCGCCCTTCGTCATAACTTCCCCATTAATCCTTTAACTAAAGTTACTTGTTCGCCCGTCAAATCCCGCATCCTCTTGACATCCTTGTTCACTTTTACCCGTCTTTCCCGCGTCACCACCAGCCTCTCATAGAACCTCTCTGGCTCCGTCTTGCAATCTATTCCGATTAACTCCTCCAAAGTCTGGCTATACTTAGTAAAATCATCCACAAACTCACTCCGCTTCGCCACCAAATTCGTCTGGTTCTCAATCAGTTTCACATCCGAAAGGTTATTCTCCACTAACCGCAAATTCAAAGGCGTCACAAACTTCGTCAAAATCGTCTCATAATAACGCCCTAGATAAACTCGCACTCGCGAATCCAATCGTTGCAAATTCCGCAAATCATTCTTAAACGTATCGCAGTGATCAACGATCGCACTCCGTTGGCTCTCCGACAGCCCCGTTTCCGCCCCATCCTCCTCGGCCATCACGTTGCCCACTACTAAAAACTGCACCACAAACACCATTCCGACCGCCAGCCATCTTTTCTTCATATTCCCATTATACCACACAAAAAGAGCCCCGTAGGACTCTTTTTGTGAGCGTAAATTATCCTTCGACTTCGTCTTCGCCGGTCTCATAAATCAACGAATAATTCGCATCGTCAGCCAGCTCAGCGTTGACAGCCACCGGCACATCTCCATTGACACTCACCAAATAGCTGTAGTCACCTACCTCAAAATCGTATTGAACACACTCCCCTTCCGTCTCATTACACTGTATGCTTGCAGTTAATATCCGCGTAATCGACGCACTAGAGCCATTTTCAAACGCAAAGTTCAAGGTGTCACCACCAAAACTATAATTCTGCGCCGTAGTCTTAATCTTAATCCCCCACTCGCCCACATAGACGTACTCAGTAGTATCAACATCCACTGTCTCTGGCACTGCCTCAACCTGATTTTGTAGCTGTGTCACCTGACTCTTCAAAGTCGAAATTTGCTTATTCAGACTTGACTCCGAATTGTTCTTCTGCATCATCATAATCACGCCAAACGCAATTCCAGCCACCGCCACTACGCCTGCAATAATTGTGCCGATCATCCAAACATTCGTTTTCTTCTTTGCCGGCTCTACCGACATCGGCGCCACCTCCGCTGGTTTCTCCACTGGCTTCGCCAACTCATCGTCAATCATCGACGAAATGTCCTTTGGCGCCACATCAGCCGCCACACCACCAGCCCCCATAGCTCCAACGCCCCGAGCCGTCATTGCCGGCGCCGCTGGCGTCACAGGCATACCCGACATCGGCGCACTAGCCGTCACCGGCGCAGTCGGTGTCACTGGTGCAGTCGGCGCAACAACTCCCGCCCCCGCCACCAACGGATCCGCCCCGCCCGGCATTACTGGTTGAGTCACAGGCGCTGCCCCTGTTCCTGCCGGCGCCACCGGCGTACTTGGCTGATTTGGTTGATTCGGTTGCATAAAAACTTTTTACCCATTTACTGCTTATGTTAAATCAATTATACCACACTTTTTTATTTTTTAACTAAAAAATCCATCAAAAAGCACGCGTACCTGACTATCCAGAGCGTCAGCGTTTTAGCATAATCGTGAACGCTTCTGATGGAATATCAATTTTCCCAAATCGTTTCATGCGAGCCTTACCTCGCTTTTGCTTCTCAAGTAACTTCGCTTTACGGTCGCGGTCACCGGTGTGAATTTTTACCGTCACATCTTTCCGGTATGCCCCAATCGTCTCCCGCGCAATAATCCGGGCCCCAATCGCCGCCTGTAATGCCACTTCCCAGTTTTGTCGCGGAATCACTTCTTTTAGCTTTTTCACCGTCTCCCGACCAATCGCCTCTGCCTCTGACCGATGACACATTATCGACAGTGCGTCAAGTTTATGTCCACCCACCAAAAAGTCCACTCTCACCAAATCTTCCGCCCGATATCCGTTGATCTCATAGTTAAACGACGCATACCCGCTCGTCACCGACTTCAACTGGTCATAAAAATCCGTCAAAAGATTCGCCATCGGCGCCTCAAAATCAATCACCGCCCGCTCCTCAATATACGACAAACTCGTCTGGTGCCCTCGCTTCTCGTTAATCAGGTTCAGTACCCCCCCAATCATCTCTCGTGGCACAATAATCTCCCCCTTCACCCACGGCTCCCGAATCTCCGCCACCTTCGACGCATCCGGCAAATCCGCCGCCGACTTAATCTCCATCACCTCTCCATTCGCTAGCACCACCTCGTAGTTTGTCGACGGATTCGTCACAATGAGATCCAGCCCAAACTCTCGCTCCAGCCTCTCCCGTATAATATCCATGTGAAGAAGCCCCAAAAACCCGATCCGAAGCCCGAATCCAAGCACCGGCGAGTTCTCCGGCTCATACACCAACGCCGAATCCGACAGCGCCAACTTCTCCACCGCCTCTTTCAATTCCTTATACTGCTCATTCGACACCGGGAAAAACCCCGCATACACAAACGGTAGCACGTGCCGATACCCTGGCAATGCTTCCATCACCGCACCGTCCGCCCCTGTCACCTCACCCGTCTCACGCACTGCCACTCCCTTAGCCAGCGTCACCGTATCGCCCACTTTCGCCTCTCGCGTCGTTTTGAGGTTCGTTACTATATAGCCAATCTCCCCCTCACTCAACTTCTCCCGCGGACTCATCTTTGGCGTCAGCACCCCCACCTCTAGCGCCACCCCCCTTTTCCCCGCCGCCATCATCAAAATCTCCGAGTTCTTCAAAATCTCCCCCGAAAATACCCTCACATACAGCACCACCCCCCGATAATCATCAAAATACGAATCAAAAATCAGTGCTCGAGTCTGTTCAGTACCACCCACTTTTATATTGTCTATCTCCACAATCCTATCCAGTATCTTATCAACTCCAAACCCAGTCTTCCCAGAACACTCAATAATCTCCTTCCTCGAACACCCCAAAAGATTAATAATCTGCGCCGCCGTCCCCTCTACATCCGCCGCCGGCAAATCCACCTTATTAATCACCGGAATAATTTTCAAATCTTGTTCCAGCGCCAAATACACATTCGCCAGCGTCTGCGCCTGTATCCCCTGCGTCGCATCCACCACCAAAACCGCAATTTCCACCGCCGCGAGCGACCGCGACACTTCATACGAAAAATCCACGTGCCCCGGCGTATCAATCAGGTTCAATATACATCCCTTCCACTCCATCGTCACCGGCGCCAACTTAATCGTAATCCCCTTCTCCCGTTCCAGCTCCATCGAGTCGAGCAACTGCTCCTTCATCTCCCGCTTCTCCACCGTCCCCGTGAGCTCCATCATCCGGTCCGCAATCGTACTCTTCCCGTGATCAATATGCGCAATAATACAAAAATTCCGAATCTTATCCATCTCTATAATTATACTATATTTCCCGTCATAATCAAAGTCAAAAGTCGGGCTCTGTGACTTTTGACTTCATTGTTTCTTTGCTAGACTTTCTTTTTCAAAGAAAGTCTAATAAATCATCGACAGCGACAACTTCCCCTTCTGGTCAATCGCCACCAGCTTCACCTTCACCATGTCCCCTACATGGAGCATTTCCTCCACCGACTTCAACCGCTTCTTATCCGTAATCTGCGAAATGTGCAACATCCCGTCAATCCCCGGCAAAATGTTCACAAACGCCCCGAAGTCCTTAATCGTCACCACCTTACCTTCGTAGATTTTCCCCACCTCCGGCTCTTCCGTTAGGGCCTTCACCCACTCAACCGCCTTCCGAATCGACTCGCCATCCGTTCCGGCAATCGTCACCAGCCCATCTTCGTCAATATCCACTTCCGCCCCCGTTTCCGAAGTAATCTTGTTAATCGTCTCGCCACCCTTACCAATCACCGCACCAATCTTATCTTTAGAAATCTTCACTTTTTCAATTCGCGGCGCCAAGTCCGAAATCTTATCCCGCGGCCCCGAAATCACCTCTAAAATATGCTTTAAGATAAACATCCGCCCCTCATGCGATTGCTTAATGGCTTTCTCCAAAATCTCCACCGGTAACCCATGTACTTTCATATCCATCTGCAGTGCCGTCACCCCCTCAGTCGTACCCGTCACCTTAAAGTCCATATCTCCCGCAAAATCTTCCGCATCCATTAAATCAGTCAAAACATACGCTTTGTCGATATCCG
>CAYNBW010000010.1:0-20154 GCA_964396015.1 uncultured Candidatus Saccharibacteria bacterium
GAGTGCGCCGCCTAGTAAAAATTTCTTTTTCACAAACTGCTCCCTGTTTACTAAGTCTAATTATACCATAAAAAGGCACATAGATAAAAGCCCGGCTAAGCGGGCTTTTATGGGGTTTATGAAGAGTTTAGAGGAAGTTCGGCTTGGAAGCGCGTTAGGCTTCGCTTTCGGTGTGGAGGGCTTCGCGCTCCTCATCGGTCATGTCTTCTGGGCGCTTGGGCGGTTCTTCCCCGTCCCTTGGCGCGGGGCGCTCACCGTCTGGAAGTTCCGGGAGCTCACCATCGAAGCCCTCGGGTGGCTCTGGTGGCAATTCGCCGTCTAGCGCCGGGGCCTCGCCCTCGGGGAGTTCCAGCGCGTCGGCCGACTTCTCGGAAGATCTTTTCTCCTTTCTAGTTATTTTATGTCTTGATTATAACAAGCGGAGCTTAGGGGGAACTTAAATTTTAAATTTGGGCGCCTTTTGCTTGGCTTCGAAGAGGACGCATGGGACGGCAGGGGGCGGGGTGAAGTCGGTTGGTTTTAGGGGGAGGCGGATACGCGTGGCATAATTGGCGGTGAGCTGATAGCCGAGCTTTGAGGTGTAGTGGCGAGTATTATTGAGGAGTTTTAAGGCGAACTGCTTTTGTAAAATCAGATAAATTGCCGTGGGCGGATTGGGAGACTCAATTAGTTTATGCAAAATTGCCGAACTGAGGTGAAAAGGTGGGTTGGCAAAAACTTTGTAAGGTTGATCTGGTAATTTGATAGTCTCAAAATCTTGTTCGATGATTTCGACGTTGGTAATGTGATATTTATCCAGATTGGCGCGGAGTTTTATGACGGCGCGAGGATCTGGTTCAACAGCGATAACCTTTTCTGTGCGACGAGACAGGGCGCTCGTAATGACACCGGAACCAGCGCCGATTTCTAGAACCGTGTCGTGCTTTTTAAGATTAGAATGCCCGATTAGATACAGTGCTAGTCTCGGAGATCTGAGAAAATGCTGGGAGAGTCTGAAATCACGCATGACTATCGTTCCCTTCTACTAGCTCGAAACGGTATTTTTGCTTAACGTCAGGGTATTTTTGGTGGTCGACTTCAGAGAGGAACATTTTATAAGGACGACACCATAAACGATGATCACCGTACAGGGCGCGATAAGCGACCATCTTTTCTTCGGTTTCGGAGTAGTAAATAATATCTTCTACAACATACAGACTGCCTTTGAAATGCCGGTACAATCCGTGAATTTGAACTTCTTTGTCACTCATATGATGATTATATCATACTGGGGCTAGGTGCAACTAGCTGAGCTGTGTCGGAAGATAATAGTTTGGCTCGTGACCATGGTGGGTAGTAGATGATCGTCCGAAATTAAATGGAGTAGTGAAAATAGCCTCGCATGGTATTCTCTAGGATGCGATAGCGAGTTTCGGATTTGGGCTCGCGACGAGGGGTGCGAATTTTGGTGTGCGCAATAGCTTTTTTGGCATGGGTGCCAGCGAATTTGGTAGTGAGTTTGTTTAGTCTAGTTTTCATAATGTTTCTCCTTGTTTATGGTTTTATTGTAACAAGTGAAACTTAAGCGGAGGTTAAAATGGCGAGGTTGGCGTGGCGTTTTGCTATTTGCGGAGCTGTTCCATCATGACGAAACCGTCGTAGTATTTTTGCATTTTGGCGGGGTCGGTGTGATAGGAGTTGTTGGCGAAAAAATAATCGCAAAATTCATCGCGGGCCTTCAAAATTTCGGTGAGACGGGCGTGGTTTTTGATGTTGGCTGCGATGGTGAAGTCGAAGAGTTCGAGGGCGCGATCGATAGCCTTGTCAGCACGAGCTTGATTCCCTTTTTTTGTCCATTTGAGAGAGCGGGATACCTCACTACCGATGTTGCCCATCTGATAGGTGATAGAGTGGTTGGACCAATCTTCGCGGACTATTTCGGCATGAATGTAGTCTAGATTAGCCATTTTTGGACGACTTCTTTGATTTTGGCTTGGATGGCAGGATCTTCGACATTGCGACTACGATTGCCTTGAGCGGGGCGGAGGTTAATCATGGAGTCAAATTCTACAAGGTCATCGATACTATCGGCGTCGAGGTAGAGGTTGATGCCCCAGAGATTCTCCTGTTTAGAACCGTTTTCGAGCAAAAGCTGTTCGCAGTCGTAGTGCATAGGAGAATCGACAGCAATGACTTGCCGTTCAACGTCGACAACGGCTTTGATAGCGCTATCATCGATAAAATTAATAGAGGACTCGACTAGTTCTTGCTTTTTGATGGGTTTTTTGAGAATCCTCATAGTCGTTCCACTTGGGTTTATTCGGCTTCTGCGGAAGAAGGCTCGGAATCTTCGGTCGACTGAGTCTGGTTACTGTATTTGAGCATGTTTTCGATAAGTTCGGCTGTTGTCTTGAGTTGTTCGACAGTGACATCTTGATATGCCGAATCTGCCATAGTCACAACGATGAATTTGCCGTTGACTTTATGGTCTTTATACATGCCAGTTTTCATGGCTTCTGCAACTTCTGGCTTGGCGTCGGCATCTTTTGCGGCTTGCTCGGACTCAAATTCGCTATAGACTTTGAGACCGGTAATTTTGTCGCCATCGATGGAATAGACTTGATGGACTTTCTTAGCTACAGTCGGGTCGGTGTCATCGCCCCCGCTATTACTGATAACGATTTTGGTACTGTCAGTCTTGAAGAAATCATCATTTAAGACTTCACCTTTATTCTTATTAATCATGACTACGCCAACAACAATGGCGGCGACTACAAGGACTGCTCCCGCAACAATCGCAATTAATTTGTTAGTATTTTTTGATTTAGCTTCTTCGGCCATAAATATTTCCTTTTACTAATTTCTATTATAGCATACTATGGATTTTTAGTGAAATATTTTGAGTATGGCTTTTAACTGGAGCTGAGATGCCAGTGGTCACCATAATCGCATTTATAAACTGATAGCTTGGTGGCGAGATGATGGTCATGTTCGGCAACGCGAGCGGCGGCTTCGGCCTCTTCCCTCGTGTCGTAGCAGATTTTATGAGTATCGCCGACCCAACAACGTTTGGGCTCGTATTGGTAAAACTGGGGGCTCGACATATTTTTAGCGTTTACGGGATTTGACGAAATGCGGAAGGGCGAGGGAGAAGTTGATGGCGTTTTTCTGGAAAGTTTTTACCGTGAAGCGAATGACGATGCATGACAAAATAGCGATTTCAGCAAGGCCAATGATGAGCTCTGGCGTAGTGAGAGTGCCAAAGGCGCTCCGGAGCATCATAGCAGTAGGGGCAGAGAGCGGGAAGTAGGTCAAGAACTGGACAAAGGCGTTTGGTTCGGTGGCGAGAAAGCTCTGCATGAAGTAAAGCGGAAAGACGACGCCGATAATGATGGGGCCGATAAATTGAGAAGCATCTTTAGCGGTCGGAGTAATGGCGCCAATGTAAGTAAGAAAGCCGGTGGCGAGAAAAACCGAAAAGACGAGCAAGATTAGGTTGGTGATAATGCTGACGGGATTGATTTCGATACTACTGAGAATACTGGCGACCATGGGGTTATCGCGATAGATGATGAGAGCGATGACGACCGGAATAATAAGGCTGAGCATCTGGATGACGCCGAGGCCCATCATGGCGAGGATTTTGCCAACGATAAGGTGCTTGGCGCTGACGCTGGTCAAAATCATTTCGCTGATACGGTTTTCCTTTTCCTCAACGACGGTCATGAGGAGACGTCCGCCGAAGAGAGTGACGAAGAAGAAATACATCACGAGAATGGCGATGGGGATGACGGCTTTACCGAGAGCATTAGAGGGGTCGCCCGAGGCGGTGAGTTTATTGTCAGTAACCTCAAAAGTGCCAGTGAGGGCGGTGATTTCTAGGTCGCTGAATTTGTCAGCGACGGACTGGTTCAAGATGGTCTTGATGAGTTCGCCGTCGCGATTAAAGAGGTCGAGCCCCTCGGAGATGTGGTAAAAATCGATTTTCTTAGTATCTTTGAAGTCGGCGGGGATGTGAAAATAGAGGTCGACTTCACCCTTTTTGACCATTTCGATGCCGTAAGATTTATCGCCGTTGATAAGATAGGGGGTCGTACTGGGTAAAATGCCGGCGTCGTCAGTGATGGCGATTTTGGTGTTTTCGTCGATAGTGGGCGTCGTGGGACCATTCCCTGACATAAGCATGGATATTAGGAATATGCCAATAATCATAGCGGGGATTAGTAAAATAGTGGCCCAGAAAGAGGGTTTCTTGACCTGGCGGACAAATTCGAATTTGGCGACTTCTAAGAGTTTACTCATTTTCACCTCCGTAAATATCGATAAAGATTTGTTCTAGAGATTTATTGTGGTGGGCGGCTCTGATTTCCTTGATGGTGCCGATGGCTTTTGCGACGCCGTCTTTTAAGAGGAGAGCACGATCGCAGAGTTTTTCGACTTCGTCCATGTAGTGGGTAATCAAGATGATAGCAGCGCCTTTCTGATGAGACTCTTCGATAATTTCCATGAGCAAACGACGGTTCATAGGGTCAAAACCCTTGGTGGGCTCGTCAAGAATGAGGAGCTTGGGGTCGTTCATGATGGTAACGCCAAGTTGAACCTTTTGCTGTTGGCCACCAGAGAGCTTTTCGAGCTTAGTATTGGCGTGTTCAGAGAGTTTAACGCGTTTCAGGTACCTTTCGGCCCAAGCGCGGGGGTCTTTTAGACCTTTAAGTTCGCCGAAGTAGAGCAGGTTATCCATGACGGTTTCCTTGCGGTAGAGACCGCGCTCCTCGGGGAGATAGCCGATGATGACGGTGCTGTCCTCGGGATCGTAAGGCTTGCCGTCGACTAGTAACTCCCCGCTGGTGGGGGCGTAAAACCCGAGCAGAGCCCGAAGCGTAGTGGTCTTGCCGGAGCCGTTGGCGCCGAGCAGACCGAAAATCTCACCACGTTTGACTTCGAAAGAGAGGTCCTTCACGACCGTTTTGCGACCGAAGTCCATGCGAAAATGTTTTACTTCGACAATGTTGTCCATGGTTTTATGATAGCACGTTTAACCACCAAAAACAAGCTTGAACACGCCGAGAGAGACGAGGAGCATAATGAGGCCAGCGACGAGAACGCCAGCGATGACGGCGAGCATGGTCTTTTTGAAGTCGAGGTCTAGGATAGAGGCGGCAAGGGTGCCGGTCCAGGCGCCGGTACCAGGAATAGGGATAGCGACGAAGAGAAAGAGGGCGAAATAGGCGCCGGATTTGGCCTTTTTTAAGAGTTTGTCGCCGGCTTTTTTGCCTTTTTCGAGGCAGAAAATGCAAAAGTTCTTGAAGGGCTGCCAGCGGGACTTTTGACCCCATTCAAGGACGCGGCGAGCGAAAAGGTAGATGATGGGGACAGGGACGATGTTGCCGAGGGCGGCGATGATGAGGATGGTCCACTCGGGGAGGCCGACCTCCATGCCGATGGCGAGAGGGACGGCACCGCGAAGCTCAATTAGTGGAACCATTGAAACCAAGAAGACGAGTAAAATTTTCCAGAACATACTATATATTATAGCAAAAAGCCGTAAGAATGAAAACCTTAGCGACGAACACAACGAATGTAATTGCCGTTGGTGCGGCCATCGCCAGGAGTACTGGAGTTTCCCTGGAAGATTCCTCCATTAGCATACATAATAACATATCTGGAATAGCTATTGTAGCTTGCGGAAGACCACCATATTGCATAACCCGTACTAGTGTCATTATTGTGCAAATACATGGAGCTATAATCGCTATCGCTATAAAAGTTACCGCCCCCCTGGTTCATCTTAAGTGTTTGGCTAATAACGCGGTAGCTATCGCTGGCATAACTAACGAGCGCGCCCTGTTCTGAGTTGGTAGGCAAGCGCCAACCAGCTGGGCAAAGGTCATAGGAAGCATTTGAGTTGTTGCTATTACTAGAAATAGTCCCTGCGCTGGCAGCGTAGTAGTTATACCAAACTGTGGGGTTGCCAGCGTTGTCGGTGCCTTCATGTTTACATGGGATATTGTAACCAGAACTACTAGAACGACAACTACTGGAGGTTAGATCATACCAAGATAGCGACTTGGAACTGTTGACATTGGTATTACTGCTGCTGATTGACGTACCAGTAAATCTGAGGTTTGAAGTCATCCAGCAATTACCGTTGAGCTTGGCGACTGTGTAGGCTTTGTTGTCGCGTTTATCAATGAGAGTGCCGGCTTGTTTTTCGGTGATGGCTGCACATTGAGAAGTGGTGAAATCTTGCATGTAGGTGGTGCCATAGAAATTATTGGCGGATGATTTTCTAATGCAGCGAACATGGGCGCCGTATTGACGGTCTAGGCTAGAAGAACTGATGGAACTACCGTTATATGCTAGGGCGTAACGTGCGGTAGTACTATTGGCATCATTGGTCCACCAGTAGCTAGAGCCAGTAGAAAGATTGCCGCCATTATAGTAACCATTGGCAATAGGTTTAAATAGTGATGACGAATTAATGGCGTCGTTCAGCTCGGCACTGGTAGGCAAACGCCAGCCAGCTGGGCAAATGTCATAGACGGCCCTATCACTGGTAGAGTTAGAGCAGGCGGAACCAGCAGAGGCAGCGCAGAAGTTGTACCATGTGCTATCTCCTTCCGTGTGGGTTCTAGCTTGAGTGTAGGAATTACCACTCGTGAGGTCTCCGGCAGAGATGTTTACGTCGTTACCAGCAAAGCTTGAATCTATGGAGTTGATGGTGCCGGTAATTTTGAGATCTTCCGTCATCCAGTAATTGCCGTTGATGTTGGTGATTTGGTATGTTTGATAGCCTTCACTAGCGTTTTTATCGCGAAGATCGTAAAGTGTGGTGGAATCGCCGTTGGCGGGCATAAGGGTGGCGATGTCGGCGTCATTGATGTTTTGCATGGGGGTAATGATCTCGTTTTGGATGCAGCGAACATAATCGCCATTGCCGCGACCATCGCCGACATAACCATCAACATTGCTTGAATATAGATTGCCTTTCTTTCTATTGCTTATGATGTACCGTCTGGCTGAATCTCCATTAGCTTCTTTAGTTGGATCGTTGGTGGACGACCATATGTAAGAATACCCATCGTAGTGATACTCGTCGTGATAGAAGTTTCCTCCTAACGTCATTTTGAACGCTCTAAAATACGATGGGTCACCCTCATCAGAGGCAATAGTGAGGGTTTCGGCTCTGGTGGGCATTCTCCAACCGGCTGGACAAATGCTACTGGTGGCCTCAACATCATTATTCCATCCAGTGATAGTGCCGGCAGAAGCGGCTACGTAGTTGTACCAAACTGTAGGGTTATTGGCTTCATCAACTCCTTCGCCTTTACAAAATTGATTTTGTTGCGAACTTTCGGCGCAATTACTTGAGCTTAGATCGTACCATGTGATAGTTCTAGGGCTACTGACATTAGTGTCACTACTGTTTATTGACGTACCAGTAAATCTGAGGTTTGAAGTCATCCAGCAATTACCGTTGAGCTTGGCGACTGTGTAGGCTTTGTTGTCGCGTTTATCAATGAGAGTGCCGGCTTGTTTTTCGGTGATGGCTGCACATTGAGAAGTGGTGAAATCTTGCATGTAGGTGGTGCCATAGAAATTATTGGCGGATGATTTTCTAATGCAGCGAACATGGGCGCCGTATTGACGGTCTAGGCTAGAAGAACTGATGGAACTACCGTTATATGCTAGGGCGTAACGTGCGGTAGTACTATTGGCATCATTGGTCCACCAGTAGCTAGAGCCAGTAGAAAGATTGCCGCCATTATAGTAACCATTGGCAATAGGTTTAAATAGTGATGACGAATTAATGGCGTCGTTCAGCTCGGCACTGGTAGGCAAACGCCAGCCAGCTGGGCAAATGTCATAGACGGCCCTATCACTGGTAGAGTTAGAGCAGGCGGAACCAGCAGAGGCAGCGCAGAAGTTGTACCATGTGCTATCTCCTTCCGTGTGGGTTCTAGCTTGAGTGTAGGAATTACCACTCGTGAGGTCTCCGGCAGAGATGTTTACGTCGTTACCAGCAAAGCTTGAATCTATGGAGTTGATGGTGCCGGTAATTTTGAGATCTTCCGTCATCCAGTAATTGCCGTTGATGTTGGTGATTTGGTATGTTTGATAGCCTTCACTAGCGTTTTTATCGCGAAGATCGTAAAGTGTGGTGGAATCGCCGTTGGCGGGCATAAATGAGCTTAGGTTAACATCATCTATATCTTGCATGATGCGTGATGGGTCTATTTTCGATAACGCTTTTTGAGGTACGATGTTTGAATCAAATACGCAACGCGTATAAAAACCATAATACTTGGGGTCTGGGTAGGTGCCAGGATCTTGATCGTTATTGTAGAACATCGCCTCTTGCCTGCTAGAATCTACTAAGTTGGCAGTAGCAGACCAATAGTTGGTACGGAGAGGACTATCTCCAGCGCCGCCGACAAGTAGACCCATTTTGTAGTCACCACCGTAGACCGAGAAATACGAGTCTATTAGGCTACGGTTATTACTAATGGCATCCAAAAATTCCTGATTTGTAGGAAGACGCCAGCCGTTGGGACAAATATCTCCCGGCATGTCCTCTGCGACAATTTCTTGACAGTCAGTGCCCGCCGATGCAGCGCAGGCATTGTACCAAACCGTAGGATTACCCTTTCCGTCCACGCCAACATGAGACATAGCAACCTCGTTATGATTGCCTTCAAAGGTGGCGACGTCGTCAATTAGATCATTTGCCGAGACGTTAAAATCGTCATCAATAAAATTGGTATTGCTAGGAGAGACGGTGCCAGTAATGGTGAGGTTTTGTGCCATCCAATATTGGTTATTCATTTTGACGATGAGGTAGGATTTGTCGTCGCGAATATCTTTGAGTGTGGCAGTTTTGCCATTACTGGACATGGTGGCAGATAAGGACTCGTCTGTTGCACCTTGCATGTAATTATGGGTTACCCAGACCGCGTAGAGTTTGTTTTTGGTTAAATTAGTGGACTTTGAAATCACAAAATTGTTCGGTACAAAATCATTGATTGAAGCATAGTACTTATATGTGGGGTTTGGAGTAGAGCTATCAGTAGAGTAGCCGACAAATTTGTAGCCACTTCTGGTGGGGATGGCGCTGGAATCCAATTTGAATTCATGATTTTCTGAGGTGCCAGCTTCGTCCACGTACACTTGAATGGCTGGCGTATTGGAACCGCCGTTGGCATCGTATTCTACGGCAAAAGTGGTACCGTTTCTATTCCAAATGGCATGGAGGGTCGTGGAACTGGGGGTAGTTTGTTCGATAATAAATTCTCCGCCGGCTGAGTAGATTACGGAGCCATCTTGGTTGCATAAGCTGCTGCCATTGATTTCTGTATTGGTGGCAGTACTACACCAGCCGCCAAATGTATAGCCTGCCCTGGTCGGTATATCATCAGAGATGGTAACTGAAGTGTCTGAGATACCACTACCGCTTTGGCTGGCGGGCATATTGTCTACTAGGTCCGTAGTATTGGCGTCAAAGTTGATCGTGTAAGGCATTGGATTGCCTACAGCGACTAATGCGTATGTACTGGAATAATTGCCAGGACGAACATCGTATCCCACCCTAGCCGCTAGATCTATAGTATAAATATTAGCCGAACCTGAGTTGGGAGCAGAAGTCTTGTCTAGCCGAATAGCCGTAGTGGTGGGCGCAGGAAGATAAAGACCTCTTTCCTTATCACTATTATCTATTATAGAATTGTTCACCATGTACTGATTAGGTTTATAGCCCCATAGGCCATTATATTTATCATCGTCAAAAGTTGCCGCCGTAATATTTTCACTAATAGAATTCAGAGCATGCCCTGCACCTGCCAACTGTCGACTATCATCTCCAGCAGAGATGCTCAAGCTATACCCAGTAACGTTCGTTGTCTCTACACTAAAACGGCCGGTTGCCCCATCTCCGTCAGGAGTAGAGGCGAAAGTACCGTCAGCTTTTTTGGGTGTAATTTTTAAGGCAGCATCTTTTATAACATTTAGCGTAATGATGGAGTCTTGTAATGTACCATTGGTCGCCTCAGTATTAGACATAGTGAAGTGAATCGGAAAAAATATCGCAATTAGTAAACAAGTGAGTAAAACTACTGAGAGCATCTTTAGGCTACGAAAAAACCGCCATGCTCGAATGTAATTTCTGTACTGGACCGCCCCTAGATTAGAAAGCATATTCTTCTCCCTTTTAAAATTTCTCTGTTTGTTTAGGCGGCTACATCGAAAAATATCTTTGTAACCTGTATACCACGATATGCTCTACTTGGTGTTAATTTTATCATAACACCGCAAAAAACACAAGCTTTTCTGTCAATTTAGGGAATTTTTGACTGAACATTTTTTTATTTTAAGTGTATAATAAAATTATGCAACTCTCTAGTATGGTTTATAGATGCGGATGACGAGATAGCGTTAGAGGCGGTAGAGAAATTGCTGAGGGCGGTTGTCTTGTTTCTTTCTTATTTGTTTTTCTCCTCTTTTTCGAGGTCGCGGAAGGCGACTTTGCCGATTTTGGTCTGGGGGAGCTTATCACGAAATTCGTAGGCAACAGGGAGAGCGTAAATCGGGACGTTGCGCTCTAAGAGCTCCCTGATTTCGCGCTCGAGGCGCTTGCCGGGCTTGTAGTTGGGCTTCAGAACGATGAAAGCCTTGGGGACTTGACCCTTGTGGGGATGGTCGATGCCAATCACGATAGAGGTGAGAACCGCTTCGTGGGAGTTGATAATCGACTCGAGGTGAGTGGGGTAGATGTTGTAGCCGCTAGAGATGATGATGCGCTTCAGTCGCTGACCGAAGTAAATCAGGCCGTCGTCGCCGAAATGACCGATGTCGCCGGTGTGGAGCCAAATTTTACCGTCGTCGTGGACGCGCAAAGCTTGAGCGGTTTCGGCTTCGTCGCCTAAATAGCCCATCATGACGAGCGGACCGCTAATGACAATCTCGCCGTCTTCCCCGGCGGGGAGCTCCTTGAAGGTATCAGGTTTAATAATCTTGAAGTCCATATCAGGGTGCGGAACACCGATGATACCGTCGCCAAAAACACTCTCGGGCGACAGGCAGACGGCGCCGGAACCTTCGGTGAGACCGTAGCCGACGCGGATTTTGGCACTAGAGCCGTGACTCCCTAAGTAGTCGTTGACCTTGTCGCGGAGAGTAGCATTCAGGGCGTCGCCACCACAAATAACAGCGGTGACAGACTTGAGGTCGTCGGGGCCGAGCTTGGTGCTGATGAGCGATTCGAACAGGGTGGGGACGCCGACGATAAAGGTGGGCTCGTTTTTCTTGATGATGTCGGCGAATTGCTTATGGGAAAAGACCGGGATGAGCACGCAGGACATACCCTTGATAAGAGGGGTGTGGATGCAAACACCGAGGCCGAAGCAGTGGAACAGGGGTAAAATAGCCAAGACGCTGGCGCCGGGAACGCATTGGCGAATGGTGGTGTAATCGCAGATGGACTCGGCGTTGATGTTGAGATTGCTCAGCATAACTGGTTTGGGGGCGCCGGTAGTGCCGCCAGAGTACATAATGATGGCGAGATCTTCTCCGCCACGCTCTTCGTGGTAGTTGCCTTGGTAGAAGTAAGAATTAGCGATGAAATCTTCCCAGAGGACGACGCGACCGTCGCTCGAGGGAAGGCGAACCTTTTTGACGTGGAGGAGTTTATAGAGGCGTTTTTTGAGGAAACCGAGGCCGTCAGAGGGGCGAACGACGATAATGCGCTCTAACTGGGCGGTGTCGCGAAGTTTGTAAACCTTATCAAACACTGCATCGATGACGAGGACGTATTTAGACTCGGCGACTTTGATGTAGTATTCGAGCTCTTTCTCTGATGATAAGGGGTGGACCATGTTGCAGACGGCACCGACCATATTGACGGCGTAAACCATGGTGATTCCCTCTGGGGTGTTGGGCATACAGATAGTGACGCGGTCACCCTCTTTGACGCCGTAGTTCTTGAGGGCGCGGGCGGCTTTTTCGATTTTTTTGACGAAGTTCTTGTAGGTCACCTTGTGGCCGTAATAAGAGTAGGCGACGTTGTCGGGCCATTTTTCGGCGGATTGGAGGACCATGTCGACCATGGAGCAATCTGGGTAGTCCAGAGAGCTGGGAATGTTATCCTCTTTGTAATACTCGAGCCAAGGGCGCAAAGATGCGGTTTTTGGGTTAGCTGACTTGTTTGATGGTTTTTTACTCACAAAATCTCCTTGTTTTGATTATAACACAGAATGAGAATAGAGACTAGGGATTAAGGGTGAGGAGCATGGAAGCAGCGCTGCCCCAATTGAGGCTTTTGAGAGCGGGGTCTTGATCGAGACGGGCTTTGATGGTGCGGACGGCATCCTTGGCATCATCGCTGAGAGCGCTCCACCAATTTTTGAAGCGGTCTTGGAATGCATCGTCCGGCGGAGTGTTTGCGGTCATGATAGCAACACCTTCGTCGCCGATAAGACTACGGGCGGCTTCGATAGAATTTCGGAAGTCGATTTCGGCGGACGAGGCTGTTTCGGGAATAGGAGCGGTGGCTGAAGAGGCTTCGGGACTAGCTGGAGGGGTTTCAGAGGAGGCTGGGGTAGGCTCGGTCTCAGGGATGGCTGGAGAGGTTCCAGAGACGGCTTCAGGAGTGGCTGGAGTGGGCTCAGGGGCAACCTCTGGGGTGGCCGAAGTGGGAGTTTCACGTTCAACGTTGGTAACAGGAGCACTGAGGTTGGTACGACTCTGGAGCAAATCATTGAGAGCAGCCAAAGAAAAGATGCCAGTAGTGTCGAGATCACGAATGTAGGTAACACCTTGCGGAATTTGTTTAGTAAATTCATAGATAGCGGGTTCAGTGATTTTTTCTACGTTAGTAACAACTTGCTCGATGGTGCCGGAGAAAGTATTGCGACCGATGTCAGTGGCGAGAGGAATGATGTGCTGAATACCATCGCTAGAGCCGTTGTCGACGGCGATTTCGAAATATTTATAGAGCTTTTCTCCATTTTCACTGATGGCGCGGATGGTAGTGGTAGTAGAGCCATCTGCAGAAACGACTTCGAAGACACCGTTTTCGCCCCAAGTAAGCTGACCGGTTTCGTTGACTTTGCTAACGACTTCAAGCTTGGCGCCGCCGATGGTGAGATAGCCTTTGACGGAGCCGGCATCGACAAGATCTCGGTAGCTAAGCGACTGACCACTGGTAAAAGTCGAGTTCCCCATCATATTGGAAGTAAATTGACCATTGCTGAGATAGGCGCGAAGTTCATTACCATCAGAGAGTTTAGTGCCGTTATTAGCCCAACCATCGTACTGGACGGTACGATCATAAACAGAACCAGCTGGAGAGGTAGACTCGACGTCGGGAACTTCGTGCAATAATTCCTTGCCTTCAGAAATACGGGTCTTAGCATAGCCTTGACTCTCGAATTTTTGCATGGTCGCAGTATCGTCGCCCGAAATCCTGTGTGTTTCAACTTTGGGGGTAGTGGCGACAGTAAAAGTGCTGTTGGTGTTAGTGCCAAAAAGTTTTTGCTCGAGGCTACCGACGCCTTTGGCAAGAAGAGTTTCGCTAGCATCTACGTCATTACTGGTTTTGAGAATGCCATATTTTTCGAGGACGCCGATTTTGGAGGGGCTGAGTGCGGCGATAGCTTCTTGCGAAACGAAGAAACCGATGGTGCCGATGGTGAGGGTCTTGGCGGATTTCTTGGCGGCCTCGGCAAGGCGGAGCTTATTAAAATCCTTGTCTTTATTTTTGGTTTCACGGGTGAGTTTTTTGTTGGCGATGTCGAGCATGGCCTGGTAGGCGGTACGTTCTTTTTCGCTGAGAGTCTTTTCGGCTTCGATGGTGGCGATATCGAGAGCAAGGCGCTCGTCGCCAGCTTTGCCGGGGGAATATGAAATGACGCCTTTTTTGCTCTGGTCCGCAAAGTCAATGGAGGAGCGAGCAACGGTGAGTGCAACTAATAACGCTTTGCGGTCTTTGGCGTCTTGGATATCCGAAATGAGTTGCTTAGCTGGAGTGGTTTCGTAGAGAGTGGTGCCGATTTTTGATTCACGCAAAGCGCGTTTTTTCTCGGCGCGTTTCAGGCCAAGTTCTTTGATTTCCTGCTTAGTCTTACCGGTATGTTCGTAGATGATACCAAGTTCTTGGTCACGGAGCATGCGAGTGCGGTCGTTGGTGATGCGACCATATTCCTTGGCGCCAGAGGCGAGCGCTGGGACGAGGAGACCAAAGACGCCGAGAGCACCACGAGCTGCGCCTTGCGCTAGAGCCATAGCAGCACCAGAAGCGCCAGCGATAGCGTCCAGCATAATAGGAGGGATGGGGTGAGATTCAAATTTGTCTAGAATCTTGTTGAAAGCGTTTTTGTGAGCTTCGGTGCGAGCGCCATCTCTAATCTTGGCTTCATAAATTTTGAACCCATCTAGACAATTATCGATACCGGCGGAATGATTGGAGAGCTCGAGGGCTTGGAGGGCTGCTTTGGAATACTCTTCGGTAGTAGAATGATCAAACTTGACGCCATTATCCTTGGCTTCGGCTTGGTAACGACCAAGATATTCATCAAAATTAATTTTGAGTTGTTTAGGGTCGGCATTGCCGGTTTTGAAGGTCTCTTGATGATCTTTGACGAAGTCTTTAATGGCCTTCTGGACGATCGAAGTGGCCTTTTCATCGACTCTGTAGTCTTCGCCAAAACTATCGTGGATGTATTTGGAGAGTTCTTTGCTTCCCTGCTTTTCGAATTGCAAATCTTCGTTGATACCGCGACGAAAACGCTCAAGGGCGGCGGCTTGGTTAGAAGCGAAAACTTCGCTCAAAGACATTTCTTTACCGTCTTGTTCGACTTTTCTTTCGTCGTGCTCGATTTCGCGAGCGTATTTGCGCTCGTAGTATTTTTTGGCGAGGGTACCTTTCCAGAGTTTCTTGAAGACGTTCTTTTCCTTGGCGGCTTCGGCGGTGACGGCGCGTTCGGCGTAATCTTTGGCGGCTGCTTTTTTATCTTCGTCGAAGTTGGCACGGATAGCGAAGAAGCCGTCGAGGCTGATAGGAGCGTCATCGGCGTTGTTTGGCGCTTGATCTACTTGGTCTATAACGGTAGCGGTTGCTGAGCTTGCTTCGAGGGCAGCTTTGGCACCAGCCTCTAGTTCGGCTTTGGCACGGGCTTCGGCTTCCGATGTCGCCGTTGACAATGCGACTTGTTCGGCGGCTAATGCGTTTCGCTCTCGTTCTTCCATCTGGGCGTAGGCATGGACGTCCATGCCAGCCCACTGATTGGCGGATGGATTTTGGTTTTGGCTGTTGATATTTGGCGCTTGTGGTTTTTGATTCATTTGAGCTCCTATTCTTCTGGGGCAATGCCTAGGTAAAAGTTACGGAACTGAAGCATGGTGTCGAGAGCAACTTCGGTGAGGTTGACGCCGGCATTTTGGAGAAATTCGGTCATTTTTTCGCTGGTAAAATCGGGGTCGTCGATGAGCCCCGCGAGCTCTTCGGCTTTTTCGTCGTCTAGTTCTAGGATGGCATTGCGGTTGATTTGGTCAACAAGGCGATTTTGCATGTCCTCTTTAAGGGTCTTTCTGGTGTCGGGGTCGATGTCGGTGACGCCCTTGTCGTTTAGCAGTTGTTCGATGAACTCATCAAGTTGTTGCATTATAACCTTTCTTTTAAGCGCTTTTACTTATATCTAATTATAGCGCTTGTGGCTAGTTTTTGCAACAAAAAATAGCCCCTTTCGTGGGGCTATTTTTCCTATTTCTCGATGGAGAGGGAGATTTTGCGGTTTTCTTTGTCGATGTCGAGAACTTTGAAGTTTTTGCGTTCGTTCAGAGTAAACACCTTCTCTGGGTCGACGTCGGAACCTTCGCCGAGCTCGGAGACGTGGACGAGAGCTTCGACTGATGGGCTAATCTGAACAAAGGCACCAAATGGGGTGATGCGAGTGACCGTGCCCTCGACCTTGGAGCCTTTTTCGAGATTTTCCACCTCGGAGAGCCAGGGGTCTTCGCTGAGTTGCTTCATCGAGAGCGAAAGGCGCTCTTTGTCGATAGCGATAATCTTGGCCTTGACCTCGTCGCCAATCTTGACGTAGTCGGACGGGTTGTTGACACGCTCCCAGGAAATCTCGGAGATGTGAACCAAGCCCTCGATGCCGTCGATATTGATAAAGACACCGAAATCCACGACGCCGGTCACTACACCGGTAACGATATCGCCAATCTTGAGCTCGGCAAAGCGCTCAGCGAGACCGTCTTTGATAGCTTCCTTCTCGGAGAAGATAAGCTTATTCTCTTTCTTGATGGCGTCGAGGATGCGAACCTTGATGGGTTTACCCACGAGCGAATTGAGTCGCTGCAGAATCTCGTCCTTGTCGGCAGAACCAACGCGCGGATAATGCTCGGCAGAGAGCTGCGAAACTGGCAAGAAACCCCGGATGCCCTCGTACTCGACGAGGAGGCCGCCGCGATTGGCGTCGTATGGGGTAACTTCGACAGTTTCAGAGCCGTCGAGTTTGGCGATGATTTCGTCCCAGCCCTTGTCCTTGACCGCTTTCCTGAGCGAGAGGAGAACGTAGCCGTCGTCCATCTCGGAGTCTATAACCGAGGCGGTAACCTCATCGCCGGGGTTCATGTCCTTAGCAAAAGAGGCCTCGCGACGCGGGACTAGCCCAACGCCTTGTGGGCCGAGATCGACTAAAATCTCGTGTTTTTTAACGGAGAGAATGTGACCGGTAACGGTATCTCCTGTGATGACTTTTTTGGAAACTTCTTCGTTTTCAGCGAGAAGTTCGTCCATTGTATACTTTTTGGCATCAGCCATGATTAAATATTTTCCTTCCTTTTCTAGGTTGCACGCTGGCGAGACCTAAAACTTCTTTTAATTATAGCAAAAAATTGATACAATGTAAATAGGTAGTTCGAGCTGGGAGTGTATAAAAAATTTGTTCAATGGTAGAAATGGGTGATTTGGTGGCTAGATTGGCACGGGATTTTCCGGAGATTACTTTTGTGCGAGGGGAGAGATTTTTGTTCAGACCGCCACGGACAGTGGTGGTGGCAGAAGGTGAGGTGCTACTACTGCTACACGAAGTGGGGCACGCGCTGATTGGACGATTTGAGTTCAGGACGGAGATAGAGAGGCTACGGATAGAGGTGGCGGCGTGGGAAAAGGCACGGGAGCTGTGTGCGCAATATGGGGTGGAGATGGACGAGGAGTTGATGCAAGACGAACTGGACTCCTATCGAGAGTGGCTGCACCAAAAATCGCGTTGCCCTGTTTGCGGGCTAACGCGATTTCAGACGCCGGACGGTGTTTGGCACTGCCCGGGATGTGACTTTTAGGCCTTTTTGGCTGGACCGCGACGCGAGATGCGCCCGCCCTTAGCACCAGCTACCCGAGCTAGGGCTGGGTTGGCGGCGAAGCCGCCAGTGTGACCGTTTTGGCCACCTTTTTTACCGATACGAGCGTAAAACTCTTTACCATATTTAGCTTTGTTAGTGGCAGCGGCTTTCATGCCACCGGCTTTGGTTCCAGACATTGTCGAAACTCCATTCTGCCCACCGTATTATACTAATAAAACACGCCTTTCCAAGAGGCTATGGTATAATTATAGCATAGCGCTTCTGTTTTGTCAATAGATTTTATGGTAAAAATGTGTTTTAATAATTTTAATTTTACCGAACAACTTTTTTGGATGTTTTGCACAAAATGTGGAAAAAGGGGGTTGACATTATGCATAACGTGATATATAATAGAGGTAGTTTGTGCAGGTACCTCAACTGCGAGACTGCATAAACTGTATGTATGACCTGTGAAAAACCGCCACCTCTCTTCAAAATAAAGGCGGTTTTTCCTAATTTGGGCTTTGTTTTAAAAAGGAAAGCCCAGCAAAAGAAATTAGCATAAAAACGAAATCAGGCGCATGTCCTGATTTCGTTTTTGATTATTAGCCGCGCCGACGCGCGGCATGGCGAATGCGCTTTCTCGTTTATGAATGTTTTGTCAAAATACCCATCTGGGTGCTTTTAATTACGAATTATGTGGCTTCCGACGGGTTGACTTTTGGGGGGGATTGGTGTAAAATGGTAGTACGTTAACATTGGGGATATAGCTCAGCTGGTTAGAGCGCGTCACTGATAATGACGAGGTCTGTGGTTCAAGTCCACATATCCCCACCATTTAAAAGTTTGGGGTAATAGCTCAGTTGATTAGAGCGCTGCCTTTGCAAGGCAGAGGTCCAGGGTTTGAGTCCCTGTTACTCCACCATTTTTTGTGCTTTGAAAATGTTTTGGCGGGTCCACTCATACATGGCGATGGCAGCGGCAGCGCCGACGTTGACCGAGCGGGTAGAGCCGAAGGATTCGATGAAGCGGACGTCGGTGGCGTGCTCTAGGAGCTCTCTCGTGATGCCGGAGTTTTCGGAGCCGAAGATGAGAGTGGTGTTTGGCTTTAATGACTTTGCGTGGAGGGGCTTGGCGCGGGGGGTGTTATTTTCGATGGCGACTAGTTCCCTGTTCTTTTGAGTTTCGAGGAAATCGTCTAGGGTGGGGTGGTGGATGATTTCGAGGTATTTGTCGGTACACATGGCGCCACGACGGTTGTATTTTTTCTTGCCGATGATGTGGACTTTTGCCACGTTGAAGGAGTTGGCGGTGCGGATGATGGAGCCGATGTTAAAATCGTGTTCGACGTTTTCGATGGCGATTTCGAGAGGAGTGCGGGCTTTGGCGAGGGTGGCAAAAATTTGAGCGTTGGGCTGACCCTTGAAAGTGTCGATGAGATTGCGAGTGTCTTCTGCCATGGTTGTATTATATCATGCTGACTGCGGTTTTTGAAAATGGTTATGCTTGGGGGGTGGCGGGGTGGTGTGGTATAATGGGGGTTATTAAGGAGGTTTATGAAGTTTAACGAGTATCAGACCAAGGCGATTAAGTTTGATTTGGTGGGACCCACTAGAGAGGTGATGGGGGCGGGGCTGATGGAGAAGGTGCTAGGACTGACTGGCGAGGCGGGTGAGACGGCAGATAAGTTCAAGAAGATAATTCGCGATAAGGGCGGGCGAATTTCGGATGAGGACAGGCTGGAGATAGTCAAGGAACTGGGGGATACGCTGTGGTATGCGTCGGCGATTGCGTATTATCTGGGGGTGCCGTTTGACGATGTGGCGCAGATTAACCTGAAGAAACTGGGGGACAGGGCGGAGCGTGGGCGACTGTCCGGAGACGGGGACGAGCGATAGCTGAGTAGTGATTTAGCAGCGTAGAGAATTGGAATGCCGAGAGCATAGGGACAAGAGGTCGCGCTCATGCTCTCGGTAGTCGGGGAGGTTGCAGTATTGCTATTTTAGCAATGGCGTAAGCCTGGTACGCATAGTAGTGGTTAGAAACATAGCTTCGCTGAGTAGTCGGTTGATGTCGCTTTCTGGCATACCGTTTTTGCACCAGTCGATAATGAGTTCACAGACGCTACCTGAGTGTATTCGGAGGATTTTGCCAGAGTTTTTGGGGAGACGGGTGGCGGTTTCGACATGATGGTCGAGTTGGTGGAGCATTGCGATGATTAGTTCCCTGTCGCCGTGCTCAGTCAAGAAGATAAAGAGCTGTTTATGTCCCAAGATAAAAAATAAGGTTGTAGTGTACAACCTTTTGATTTGCTTTTGGCCATGTATTCTGCGGATGTATTTCCTTAAGATAAACTGCTTACTATCTGAGATGATTGCATGAACTGTTTTGTGGTGAAGATAAAACGTGGATTTGGATAGGCCGGCTTTTTTAACGATCTGGTTGGTGCTAAGATTGAGCCCGTTTTCGTAAATAACATCAAGAATAGCCTCTTCGGTACGCCGAAATCTTGCGTCTGACATCTTTTTCTCCGTCAGACGATAATCTGGCTGTGTCATATTTAAACTCCTTTTTGTATTTATTTTGGTTAATATTTCTTATATTATACCACAAAAATACGCCCGGCGAGACGGGCGTATTTTTGTTTAACAGTTTGAGTGTGCAATCATTATCGTGTTCTGTGTTAGCTTGTGTTGTGTCTGGCGAACCAGAGGTGTTATGGTACAAGCTTGCTTACCACAACCACAACCGACCTAGCATTATGCATCCTCGCGGATTCATAAGCATCAAATCCTTCTCAAGAAAGGAGGTAATCCATCGACACGTTCTCGTACC
>CAYNBW010000011.1:0-20118 GCA_964396015.1 uncultured Candidatus Saccharibacteria bacterium
TTAAGGTTTGGTCGATGTCAAATGCTAGAACTTTTTTCATATTTTGATTATACCATGTTATAATGGGGATATGAAGACTTTTATCGTGGGCAACTGGAAAATGAACTTTACGGTGGGGGAGGCGTCGATTTATCTGCATAAACTGATGAGGAAGGTGCCGAGTTATCGGGATGTGGAGGTGGTGGTAGCGCCACCGGTGTTGGCGTTGCAGCCGTTGTCTTTACAGGTGGATAGGCACAAGATGAAACTCGGTGCGCAGAATGCGTTTTATCGGGATTACGGGGCTTTTACGGGGGAGACGTCGTTTTCGCAACTGAGGGGGATGGTGGATTATGCACTGGTGGGGCATTCGGAGAGGCGGTATATTTTTGGCGAGGATGACAAGATGATTGCAAAGAAGGTGGCGGCGGCGCTTAGAAACCGGATTCGGCCGATTTTGTGTATTGGGGAGACAGAGAGTGAACGTGCATTTGGTGAAACTGCGGATGTGATACGGGATCAACTGCTTGGGGGGTTGTCGGAGGTGTCGGAGGAGGAAGTGACGAAGGTGTTGGTGGCGTATGAGCCAGTGTGGGCGATTTCGTCGGTGGCAAAGGCGAAGCTGGCGACGCCGGATGAGGTGGCGGAAGTGGCGCGGTTGATAAGGGGAGTGCTGGCGGAGGTGTATGGGGCGAAGACGGCGGAAGAGATGACGGTATTGTTTGGCGGGAGCGTGAATCCGTCGAACGCGGGGGCGTATTTGACGGTGCCGGGGGTGAACGGGCTTTTGGTGGGCGGATCGAGCTTGATTTTGAGTGAGTTTGCTGATATAATAGAGGTAGCAAAGCGAGTAACGTCATGAATAAACGATACATGGATTTTGTGCCGAAACAGGGCGCAGAGAAAGCGTCTGGTGCTGTGCAGTCTGCTAAGAGGGTAGTAAAGAAAGAGCCGGAAGTGGATGTGAATAAGGTGATGGCGGGGCGGCGTGTGCCGGGGGTGTCGGCGAATCGGACGGGGGTGGCGAGGAGTAGCGGTACTGGGGTGGTGCGAAACGGTAGTGCTGGTGGGGTGCGAAGTACCGGAGTGGTGCGAAGTACGGGGGTGGTGCGAAACGGTAGTGCTGGTGGGGTGCGAAGTACCGGAGTGGTGCGAAGTACGGGGGTGGTGCGGAGTACGCAAACGTCGCGGAGTGGGGCGAAGCCGAAATATGGGATAGTAGAGGATTATAAGCCGAAATTTGTGCAGACTGAGGTGAAGAAGCGCCCGTTGTCTAAGCAAGAAATGCGAGATACGTTGATCGATGCGAAGCAGAAGAAAATCGTGGAGCGGCCGGTGGAAAGGGTGGCGAAAAAGGCGGAGGCTTTGACGGAGCGGGAGCCGTGGGCGTCAAAGGCGGTAGTGAAGAAGCAGTCGAAACTGATTAAGATGCCGAAAGTGCCGTTTGTGAATACGGACAAGATAGCGAAGCGGCCTTTGTCAAAAAATGTGTATAGGAAGAAGATCGTGGCGCCAAAGGAAGAGCCGTCGGGGCCGATGACGATCATTGAGAAGCCAGAGAAGGATTCGAAGGTGGGGATGGTAGTAGCGATTATTTTGACGATTATTCTAGGGGCGGCGGCAGGGACGGTGGCGTTTTTGCTGTTGCCGAAATAGGAGGTGATGCTAGAGATGCGATTGGTGATGAGAGCGGCTGGGGCGGGATCTGGGAGGCGTGATGACTAAAAATCCGTTTATGAAATATGTGATGAAAGATAAGGGGAAAGAGGATATTCTTCATTCGTCGGCGATGGGGCGGGCGCAGAGTGGTGCGGGGATGGGGGTGGCGTCGACGGAGAGTTTTGCGACGCGGCGAGCGGTGGACGAGTCGAGGCGGATGGTACGAGGATATGGGGATTCGGGGGTAATGAACGGGGCGAGGATACAAGGGCCGAAGGCGAAACCATATACGCCGCCAGAGAAAAAATAAGGCATGAGCCTTATTAATATTTGGTGCGGGTATGGAGGGTCGAACTCCAATCCCAAGTTTGGAAAACTTGTATACTAGCCGCTGTACTATACCCGCAGTGGGGTGGGATATCGGGATCGAACCGACGACCTTCTGGACCACAATCAGACGCTCTAACCATCTGAGCTAATCCCACCATGTGTATTATTATACAGGGTTTTTGTGAAAATGCAAGGGGGAGAGAATTGGAAATATGGGGAATTTGTGTTTTTAGCATTGACATTTTGAGGGAAGTGTGATATAATGGGGGCATAGTAGCATTTTTAACATGGCCATGGATTCAGCGTAAATAAGGAGGGTGGAGATATGGCAAAGAGCAAAGAACGTAAAATTCGTAGCATTATTGGTGGCGCCTCTAAGGCAGATGATGCCGGAGTTAAGTATCTCATTGAGGTGCTGACAGGGGCATCGGAGCGGCAGATTGCGGCTTTTACCGCTTTTGCGAAAGCGGTGAAGGCTAGTACTTGCAGCATCGAGAAGATCGATGAGGACTTTCTCGAGATGTTGCGGAGCGCGGCACAGGGCTTGAGCGCCCCAAGGTTCGATGAACTGAGGGGTGCGTTAAAGCAGGTACCCATTCGGATGGGAGCAAAGGCGATGACCGAAGCTGAAGTAAAGAAATATCTCAGCGAGGCGGAGGATTCTGAAGAAGAAGCGGATGATGCTGATTCGACGGCTGTACCGGCAGCTCCGGCGTCGGAATCTGCATCTATGGCGCCTGCGCCGAAGAAGCCGGATCCTGCGCCGGCACCTGCGTCGGAATCTGCACCTGCGTCGGCATCGGCGACTGCTGCGCCTGCGACACCTGCGCCGAAGAAGCCGGATCCTGCGCCGGCACCGGCATCCGCACCTGCGCTCGCTCCGGCACCGGCTCCTGCGCCGGCATCGGCGACAACAGTATCGGCGGCATTTGCTGCTGGTAACTGGGACGGTCCCGGGTACGCATTCAAGTACTGGGACGCGGAGAAGCGGTTCTGGTTCATAAAGTCCGATATCTGGGCTGCCAAGCAGGCCGGGAACGGAATTTATGAGCCGGTATGGGTTTGGTACGAAAAAGGTCAGATTCGCCGGCTCCTGGACAAGGACGAGATTGAGCGTTATGCGCCGTAATCGTCTCTTGCCCCCCGCTACTAGCACATTGAAAACCCCGACATTGGTCGGGGTTTTTCCTTGGTTAGACATAAGCGGAATATATGTTAAAAGTATTGACAAATAGCCTCAAGTGTGATACAATGGAACTAGTCTGAGTTTTGGGTGTGTTTTTCAAAACAAGAAGACCATTAACAACCGAATCATCTCAGGTTTCAATGAAACCTGTTTGCCTATATATAGTATCTCCCCAAAAAAATAGGGGGCGGATGCTCCCACCTACGAGCCAAAGGAGGCGAACCATATGAATAATATAAGAGCAATGGTTTCTCTGTTATTTGCCGCGGTTGTAATTATCGCGGTGTGTTGCTTCATCTTTTCACCCATCGTGGTGATAAGCGTGGCAGTGGCGTTGATAGTCGGAGGGGCGGTGTATTATCTAAACGCTTCTTTCGAAGACAGGACGCCGCAGCAGAACATCCTGGAGGCTACGGCCATAGGGGTTGTAGCTGGAGTAGTTAATTTCGGCGCTCCGTCTTTGGCGGCGGCTGACATGATGCCACTCTTGATTGGGGCGTTAGTCCTCATGATAGCGCTGATGGTCTATATGACCTATCGGTGGTATCAGGAAGGGAGTGACTTGGGCGAGCTAATCGCCTTCGTCATAATCCAGTTTCTGCTGAGGGGAGCGGCCTTGACGGCTGCCGTCGGTACACGCAATGTGATACTGATGGCAATTCCGCCGGCGGTTTTCTATTTAACACTGGGGTATGCGCTGTTCAACATGGCGCAGTACCACACTGTGGAAGAGAATAACTGGCGGCCGTTAGGGATGGTGGCTATGGGAATAGCCATCGTTGGCGCGGCAATTACCGTGGGTCTTGCTATGCGGGACAGCGGTATATTCCAAATGAGCCAGCAGCAGACGGCCGATGGTGCCGACGACATGGGAAGGAGTATCCAAGGATTTATCTTTGGAACTCCTCCGGTTGAGTCGGAGCCGGACAGCGCTAGCGCTGTTATGGAAGCCATGTCGGTCGTCTCTCCGGAGGAAGGAACCGAGGAACTGGCGCAAGCGGAGACGATGGCGCCTTCTGAAGAGGAAGTGGCCAGAGCGGACGATCTGATGGCTTTAAATCAGGTCTATGCATCGGAATTGTGGTACCACTTTTACAATTCTGACTTGGACCATTCCGACCAGGAAGTTTATCAGAATTTCGGACCGGATCCGATGTTGGAAACAGCGGCATTGGATGGAGTTGGCGACCTCTTGAAGGAAGCCGGGACTTCTGGTAGCGTTAAAGTCGAGGATATTTTAGATAGAATCGACGTCGACGTGCTGGACGAGGACTTCCGGGAGAGGTTGCGTAACGATCCGGCCCTCGGGGCGGCGGACATGGCGTGGTTTGATGCCGTCATGGGCACGCGCTATATTGGCGTGTTCTATGACGAGTGCAAGGGCCAGTGGGACGCGGCGATTAACAGCGCCAAGGACCACTTTATGGAGAATCATGACACGTATGACCAGACACTCGATGCGTTTTTCGAGTATCTGGATATGAGCGTGGATGTTTCAGTTCGCAAGGACAAAGGGATGACGGATCAGATGTACATGAATCCGTTTAGCCCGATCGCCGGAGTACCAGACGTGATTTGTCTGGAGTCCGAGGACCACGAGGGGTGGTTCTTGGTGTATAAATTCACCATCAAAGGAACCACCAAAAAGGAGGTGAAGTACCGCATTAATTGTGGGTACCAGCCGACTAACGTGGCCGAAACCATGAAATTGACCCCCGGTAAGAACCCGAACAAGAAATCGGGTGGGGGCGGCTCTGGCGGCGGTGTTGGCGGCTCTGGCGGAGGCGGAAAATCCGGCTCTGGCGGAGGAAAGTCTCAGCAGTTCAGCAATCCGAAGGACCCGACGTTGGGAACTAAGGTGTTGCCGAATGATACCACCGGCCCTGGTCCGAACACTAACAATGGTGTAGGAGCTCAGTATAGCTCCGTGGACCAGCCGACCAATTCCAATCATCTGAGTCAGGAGCAGTACTGGCAGAAGATGGAGGATCTGGAGGAGATCAATGAGACGCAGCGTGAGGGAGGTGACTCCAATACGCCGTCTTATACACCGCCGACATCAACGTACGGATCGGACGTCCATGTGGACAACAATGGCGGCACCGGAAACGGTGAGAGTAAGCCGATCGACAATCCGACCCCGAAGCAGGAAGATGCCCATCCGGTGGATGGGTCTTCTATAACAAGCAGTGGTGGGGATGGCGCCTGGGGAGGCCCTCCCGACTAACCTCGTTATAATATATAGGCAATGGTGGGCCCCGTGAGCTGGGACGAGCTCAAGCACTTTGCGATTTGTGTCCGGCGACTTTATGTCGCCGGGCTCACCAGGAATTGAAATTTGAAGCTTGAGATGATTCGATTGTTAAGTTTGTAAGGTGTTCTAAAACACCCGAAAAATCAATTAATAGAAAGGATAATATGAATAAGATTTACAAATCTGTTCTCGCGATGGCGGCGGTTACTAGCGTAGCTGCAGTGTCGTTGACTCCGGCGCTGGTTAACGCTTGGGGCGATTCGGCTAATGGTCGTAAGACTTACACCATTGACCAAATCAATAATGGCGATCTTGGTGACAAGATTACCATGAACTCTATCACTAACGGTAAGATTGGTGATGAGCGGAATTTCGTAGGTGCGAAGCTTACTTCTGGTAACGCAAGCGTCTATAATGCGGATTCGATTTCCGTGAAAGATGGTGAAACTTATACAATTCGGTTGTATGTTCACAATAACAGCCCGAAGGGCACTGATGCAGTAGCTAAGGGTGTATCGGCAAACTTTTCTTTGCCTACGACCGTGGCGAAAGAGCACAACGTGATTGGCTACCTCAACGCTTCGAATGCGGAGCCGACCCGGTACTGGGATGAGGTGAAGTTGACTTCGAGCGATGAGTTCTACATTGAGTATGTGAAGGGTTCGGCGAAGTATACCAACACTAAGGGTACGTTCTCGCTGTCGGATAACATTATTACCGGCAATGTGAATCTTGGTTACACTTCGATGAATGGTGAGATCCCTGGCTGTTATGAATATGATGGTGAGGTGACCATTCAGGTGAAGGTGCACTCTTCGGTGACTGCCAAACTTGCTAAGACCGTGCGCATTAAGGGTTCTGGTAATTCGTTTACCGAGGCGGTGGATGCTAAGGTTGGCGATGAGGTGGAGTTTCAGATTGAATATGTGAACTTGCTCTCTGATACCGTGAAGGATGTGATGATTCGTGACGTGCTTCCGACCAATATGGAGTACGTGCAGGATTCGACCTATGTTTATAACGCTAGCCACCAAAATGGTGTTCAGATTAAGGAGAATACTGTAACGACTACCGGTATCAACATTGGTGATTACAAGACGAATGGCAATGCTTATGTACGGTTTACAGCGAAGGTGGTTGATAAGACCATGGCTTGTGGTAGCAACCAACTTGTAAACTGGGCAAGCTCGACGGTTAACTCTCAGGTGACCAAAGACGACGCTTCGGTGATGGTAAAGAAGACTTGCGACGAGAAGAAGGAAGACGACGAGCCAAAAACTCCGAGCAATCCTACTCCAAGGCAGGATGACAACGGTGGCTCTTCGGTTTCTCGGATCGTTTCGACTGGTCCTGAAGCTATCGTAGCAGGCGCGCTTGGTGCGGGTGGTTTGACCACTGCAGCTGGCTATGTGGTGATGAGCCGCAAGGCGCGCAAATAATTGACGCTAAACGCAGAGCCAAAAACTCCTCTGGAAACAGGGGAGTTTTTGGTTGTTTGACTGGGGCGTTGCGTGGATGCGTTGCAAGGATGGTTGTCTTGACAAAATGGTATAAGTGTGATATAATGAAGCTATAGAGAGTTTTAGGGTGTTCTAGAGCTAGTAGCTTAAAAAGGAGGTTGGAATGAAAATGAGAATGTAGTTATGGAAATGCGAATTGTAGCTTGGGAATGTGCGTGGCGTAGTGGCGTAGTGTATTGTAACATGCAGTAATGTAGTGAACATGGCGTAGTGCAGTTTTTTGGAGATTAAGGAGGTGTACGATGAAAAAATTAGCGATGTTGGTTGTGATTGTTGCGCTCGTTGCGCTTGTTGGATGTAGTAATAATAGCTCGTCTGGGACAAGTGCTGGTGGTGCCGTTGCTGGCAGTAGTTCGCCGTGGCCGATAGAATCGGAATATTCGTTGGAGGAGACGTCGCAGGAAATGGCAGTGGTTGAAGAACCGGAGCCTGAGCCTGAGCCTGAGCTGGAGCCTGAGCATGATCCGAATGATCCGTATGCAATGCTGCTCTGCGATGAAGAGCTGGTAAATTTTGTTGGTCAGAGTATATTACAAACACCCGGATTTACGGCGGCCGCTTATCTTAAGAGAGGCGACAAGTTCTATTCTATTACAGGTTATGTGTCGGAAGAAACGGCAAGATACTATAATATTGGGCAGCCATGCCAAATATGTGGTCGGGACATGGCATACCTTTATGGGCTCGAAGATAGTCGTCATGTACAGTGTTCCATAGGTAATGTTCCGGCATTAAAACTGGATCCGGGTGATGAGGTGCGTTTATATTCGAAATCGAATAGTGATGTATACTTGTTGCCTGCTAAATTTTTGGGATTTACGTTTGGGCATTATGAGCAGATGGGACACATATATATCGTGAATAATATGGACGATTATTTCGAAGTGCCGTCGCTTACGAATTGTGAACTTAGGACAGATAATGGGACGGTACAGGATGTATCGGACGACTTAACCCCTATGGCTGAGTACACACTTTCTTGGAACGAGGGAACAACATTGCACGAAAGGAGAGTGGTAGCTAATTCTAGACAGTATAGCTCAATCCCGTTTAGTTATACAAGTGGGATAAAGGTGCCGGGTAGCCCGACAACGGAAGGCTATTCTATATTAGACTTATCGGCAGCGCCTTCGGGTTTATATAAGATGGGGGGAGGTGGTGGCGGATACATCGAGATACCGTGAAGATACTATGAAAATCTTCCAACTTTCTATGCGCCGGATGTAGAGTCCGGCGCATTTTTTTGATTTTTTATTTTTGGTTTTTGATGACGCTTATGCTATAATGAGTATATATGAATCCGTCATACAATGCGAATTTTGGTATGCAACCGCAAGCGCCGGGGGTGAGTTCTGGTGGCGGAGATATTGTGTTGGCGCCGAGCAAGGGTGATAATAGCAAATTGAAGAAGGTTTTGATAGGTGGGGTTATTGCGATAGTGGTACTCGTGATTGTGATAGTTATCTTGGCGGTGATATCGGGCAATAAAGGTTCTTCGAATAATGCGGCATTGACGGCGAGGGAGCGGTACGTAAATTACATTGTAAATGGAGATGTAAACAATCATAAGTATGTAGCTGAGGGTTATGCAACGAATGTGATATATAAAATAACGGACGAGTTCTATAATGGCAACCTGGACGAGTGGGGTAAGTATTGGGAGGGGGCAAAAGGTTTGATTAATGAGCTTGTGACGACGGTTGGAACGGAGACCATGACGGAAAGATTGGGGGAACATGCGGTGATGCTAGAGATGTTTGATATTCATAGGACTATCGAAACTTATGGTATGAGTGGGTTGATGGAGAGCGTGCTGACGGGGGGGTATGAAGTATTTGCGTCGGGCATATTAAATCGGATAAATGGACTCAACAAAGAGACGAATGGTTATGTTAATCAGTACGTGGAGGAGATGAGTAAAGCGGTTAGTTTGGTGGGGGAAATGATGGGGTATATATTACAGGATGGTTGTGACGCGATGACCCTAGAGGAGCTTTCGCAATGCGAAGTAAGCGAAGAAGCATACGGAAAGTATTTGGATAAAAACAGTGAGGCGTATAATGCAATGCAGACAGCAGAAACGGTGATTGCTGCGGCAGTGCCGTATTATGTAGAGATAGTGTATGGAGTGGTTAATGAGTAGAATGATGCGAAGGCTGATAGGGCTTATGATACTGGTTGTGGCTGGGCTGGGTGTTTTTATAACGTCTGGGTCGGTGTATGCGGCGGATACTTTTTATCAAAAGGCTGCATATGAGGGGGTGATAAAGTGTTACGCGAATGGGTTAGAGCCTAGCATTACGGTGTCAACATTTGATGGGACGGTAAATAAATTGGCGCCGGCTAGCGTTGCACCGACGCCAGGAAAAACTAGCGATACGATAAGATGTTCAAAATTATTGACGGAAAAAGTTGCGAGACCACTAGCAAATAATGTAACTGAGGATACGGAGGAGCGAAAAGCGCGGTTGAATGCGGCTAAATATAAGCCAACCAACGAGGCGGGTGAGGCAGGCGGTGATGCGAAATGTGCTGCATTTAAATACGTGGGGGTGGTAGAGGGTGATAATGCGGCGGCGAGTGCGGGGTCAATATATAGTACACCGAATATATGTATCGAAAACGGGGAAAATGGCGTATTGTTTTCTCTAGAAGAGGGCAATAATCATCCTGCAATATCTATTGAGGGGGTTGGAACCAGTGTGTTGAAGATGCATGCTTCTGATAATGAGATTCATGATTTTTTTGGGACTGGGCGTGACGTTGAAGTGACTTTAGATGGAAGCAACATAGAAGCATCATTGGCTGCTGTAGGAAATAAATTGTCGGAGTTGTTAGACGTAGACTACGAGCACGCAAAAGGGAGGACTGTGAGGACTTATCTGATTCCAGGTACTGTCAATACGGGTCGGGAAGTAACTAGATATTATGCAGCTTGTGTTACTTATACTTACGATGCTTCGTCGGGCAACTTACTGTGTGATAATACACAAGTGTCCGGACGCGATGCGGCAAGCTGGAATACCACCATTGAATCGCAGTCAACTTTGAGTGAGGAATACAAGAGACCGGATGTTTTTGGCGGAAATGGAGGATCAACATCAGAAGCTGATGAAATATTGAAGGCTTATTCGAATTCGAGCTATAGGGGCTATCAAGCATTGGTATTTACTCCCGAGGAAACTTATAGGTTATATATGGCGTATTTAAGAAGTTATTTTAATATGTCTACTCCTTTGTGCAGCGATACACCGTTATCGGTTTCTCGAAGTCATAATGATATTAGGTTGTGGGATGCAAATGAAGGCAAATGGATGGAGCATTGCTATTTTGATACCGATAGTGGAAGCAGGACTGTTCAAAATGCAAATACTAGCGGAACGGAATATATAGAGGTTTGGGGGGTGGGTGGGGATGGACATTTCGGCGTGGCGGTAAGGTTAGACGGGATTATTGAATGGTTGAGGGGGGCGAGTATTACTGGAGATCCGTATAGCGGCGGAAATTCTGATGATGATGGAGAAAACGGAGGTGGGGGAGGCGCTTTGGATCCAGGAGGTAATAATGACATCGGGACACCTGGCAATTTGCCGACGTTGAATGACAATTATTGCTACGGAAATGGACTAGGGAGTACCGAGTGGATAATGTGTCCGGCAATAGATAATATGCGATATACGGTGAGTGGATTGGATCAGGTAATTCAATCGTGGCTAGAAGTACCAGAAGGGAATTATGACAATACCAGCGCTGTGCCTATTGTGTGGGACGTAATGCGGAACATTGCAAATACAATGATGATAATAGTGTTAGTGGTAATTATCTTTTCTCAGTTGACTGGATATGGAATTGATAATTATGGCATTAAGAAAATGTTGCCAAAGTTGATTTTGATGGCAGTGGTAATAAATATGAGCCTTATCATATGTCAACTGGCTGTGGATTTGTCGAACATTCTGGGGGTGGGGTTAAGAAATTTATTCGGATCGGTTGGTGAAGCCATTTCTAATCCTGACTTACGGGGCGATGCGTTTATTGGCGGGGCGATGGCAATGATTTTGACAGGGGCGGGAGTTGTCGGAGCGGCTAGCGGGACGGCTTTGATGATAGTAACACTTGGTGGAGGCGGGGCGATGGCATTAATTATTATACTGTTGGCTTTGGCGGCGATTTTGGTAGCTGTACTGATTTTCTTTGTGATGCTAGGCGCTAGGCAAGTAATTGTTATGCTTTGTGTTGCGTTGGCGCCAATTGCGTTTGCGATGTATATATTGCCGAATACGCAGTCATTGTTTAAGCGATGGTGGAAACTATTTGAAGCGGCTCTTGTAATGTTTCCGATTTGTGGAGCGTTGGGCGGAATCAGTATGCTAGTAAGGGGGTTGCTGAGTAACAATAGTGGGTCACAGGTATGGGAATGGGTAGTGGCGATGTTGTTGCCGTTTTTGCCATTTTTCCTGTTGCCGTCGCTACTGAGAGGGGCACTAGCGGCGTTGGGGCAGATAGGTGGTGCGATCACGGCGGGACTGGGGGCGCTTAGGGGTGGGGCGAACAGGGCGATCGATGCTGGGCGAGGTGCGGTGCAGGGGTCGGAGAGGTTTAAGGCTGCACAGGGCGAGCGAGCGAGAAGAATGCAGGAGAGAAATGCACAGAGGATTTTACAAAGAACGAATGGCAATTTGACGGATTTGCAGACTCGGGCTAGAGGGGGGGATAGAAGGGCTCAAGCGTTACTCAGACGGCGTGAAAGTGCACAGCAAACGATCAATCAGCTGACCAATGAACAGGAGAGAGCGAACGCAGGCGCAACCTTAGAGTTGACGCCGGAGATGGCGGCGAGGCGGGCGCAGTCTGGTATAGATGCACAAAGGTTCAAGGAGAATCAGGAAGAGTTCGCTGGCTACAGCAAAGAAGAATTGCAGCAGGTGGCTGATAATGCTGGTAGCTGGTTAGAAACGCCTGCTGGTACGCAGAGAATGAATGCGCTGGTACAGGCGATGGAATCGCAAGGATTGCAAAAAAATATCTATGAAATGTTGAGGCGAAACAACGTGAGCAACAATGCAGGTATAATGCAGAGCCTAGCTAATTCTAGTGACAAGATTTTGAAGGCTTATGGCAAGAAGGGAGCTGGAGTCGACTACAGTTCGTTTATGAGTGGGACTGGAGACGGTACGTTGCAAGGATATGCTCAGGAGAAGGGCTCCGATTTCTTGAATGGATTGTCGGATAAGTCGTTGGCAGAAATTGGGCGAAATGGTGGTGTTGCTATGAGTGATGCACAACTGATGCAGGCTGCGGCTAGTATTAATGGGCAGGATTCCGTTGCTGAGATTGATAAGATGATTGGCGATAGGATCAGGAGCGGGAATACGGCTGGATTAAGGTTTTCTGCTGATCAGTTATCACAGTTTAATGATAGCACTATGAAGATTTTAGCTACGAATGCGCGAACTGACTCGAACTTGCAAAATGCAATCGTTAGTGCTTCGAATAAGTTGACAAATGAGCAAATCAGCAAGATGGGTGATGATAATTTGGGCCAAGTCAACTTCGTTAGAGAGATTAGCGGACTTGGTGCTCTTGGTGCTAGTGTTGGTGGGGGCGGTACTGACGCTGGCGGTGCTCAGAATAGCGATCCGACGAATGGGATGGGCGCTATGCATGGAATGCCGAGTTAGGTAGGAGATGCAAAAATTCTGAGAAGGTAGGGATGTAAAGTTGCAGATTTTGTGATTTTACAGAGGTGATTGTGCTTTTGGCTATTGTTGTTTAGCGACGGCGGCGGTGAGGACGTGGTCGAAGAGACAGGTGACGGTGAGGGGGCCGACGCCGCCGAGGATGGGGGTGATGGCGGCGAGGTCTTGGCGAGAGCGAAGGTCGTCGGCGAGGTCGCCTTTTAAGACGCCTTTGTCGGAGGCGGTGCCGGCGTCTACGAGGACGGCGCCGGGACTGACGTAAGAACTCAAGATTAAGCCGGGTTGACCGGTTGCGCTTATGATTATATCAAAATCTGTGAGATTTGTCAAGTCGGAGCCTCTGTGAAAAATAGTTACGTCGTAGCTACTGGTTTGCCACATCTTGGCTAAGGGGGCACCGACGAGTTTGCCACGGCCGACGATAGCGATTTTTTTATGCTTTAACTCAATATCGTAACCGGTCAGGAGCCAGTGGATGGCTGTGGCGGTGGCGGAGTCGAATGCGTTAGGGTTGCCAGAGAGGCCGTCGACGTCTTTTGCGGGCGTGATAAGAGCGGTGAGACGGTCGGTTTCGGACTTGTCCTTAATGGGGAGCTGCAAGATAATGCCGTGAATGGTTGGGTCTTCGTTGGCTTGTTTGATGGTCCGTTCGATATCCGTGGTGTCCTTGGCGAGGTAGTCGGTGACTTTGACGCCAATGTCGTCACCGTATTTGATTTTGAGGTTGACGTATTTCTCGATGACGGGATTGTCGCTGTCGCGGATGATGAGGAGGTGGGGCTGGACACTGAGCGCTTTGACCTGGTGGGCTTGGCGTTCTTTGATAAACCCAGCGAGCTCTTTGCCGCTTAAGATTTTCATTTGGGGGCTCCTTTGTCTTTGGTGTCGATGATTTCGACGGGTTCTTGCTCGAGCCAGTAGCCGAATTTATCGTAAACAGCGCTGACGATTTCGGCGCGGGCTTTGGCAAGATTGGCGTAAGTGCCGGCAGATTCGTTGATGAGATTGAGAGCTGCTTTGTCGTTGACGCGGATGCCGTGGAGGAGCCGGCCTTTGAAACCGAGTTGTTCAATGAGCCAGCCGGAGTTGATTTTGTTGCCGTCGCGACCGCGGTGGACGGGGTAACCTTTGTCCTCGGCACTTTCGGCGGCGCGGTCGTCTAGGTAAACATTTTTGAAGAAAGAGCCGGAAGAAGGTTTGATGCGGGGGTCGGGGAGTTTGTCGGCACGGAGGGCGGTGACGATGTCGCGGATGCTTTTTGGGCTAGTGTCGGTGATATGGTTGGCGTTGATGTAGGATTCGATGGAATTGTAGTAGGGGCGGGGCATTTGGCCTTTTTGTAACTTGAGGGTGACGTTGGTAATGAAATAGCGGCCGGTGGCGGTGGTGTTGAGGGCGGATTTGCGGTAGGAGAAGTTGAGATCCTTAGGACCGAGCTCGACGGGGTTTCTGGTGACGGTGTCGTAGGCGGTGGCGCTGACGAAGGTTTGAGAGAGGTCTTGGCCGTAGGCGCCGATGTTTTGGACGGGGGCGGCGCCGGTGAGGCCGGGGATTTTGCTCATGGCTTCGATGCCGGTGTAGCCCTTGCTCACGGCATAGGCGACGATTTGGTCCCAGTCTTCGCCGGCGGCGATGGTAAGGAGACCGTCTTCGTCTTTGAAGCCTTTGAGGCGGCTCAGGAGAATGACGCCATTGAAACCTTCGTCGTGACCGATGGTATTGGCGCCACCGCCGAGGACGAAGGTGGGGAGCCAGTAGGCTTCGGCGAAACCGTAGGCTTCTGGAATGTCTTTTGTGTTGTCGATTTCGATGACGTAGCGAGCGGGGCCACCGATGCGCATGGTGGTGAGGCTGGAAATCAAGATGTTTTCGTAAACTTTCATTAAAAATAGTATAGCATAGGTTGGCGTAGTGCGCAATTGTAACAGGGGTGAAAACGCTTAGTGGAAGTGGGGGGTTGATTTTTGGGTTGGGATGTGCTAAGGTGATACGCAGAAAATAGGGTTAGACGTAAATTAACAAAAATGTGGGAGGAGAAGGGAGGTTCGAATGTTTGAGGTAACAAAGATCAAAATAACTTTTGAGCTGAAAAAAGTATCTTCATCAAACAATGAAGATACTCAATAACCTTAGCATCATTCTACTATGTAGAAAGTCAACCTTAGCATCATTCTACCATACGAGTTTGAGAAAGTCAACCCTATTTTCTACAGGAAAAATATAATATAATAGTTACAAAGGAAGGTAATATTATGACGAAAAAAGATGCGGTGGCAGAAAAAGGTGGTAAAGAGGGGGCTGGTGCGGGGGCCGGTGCGGGGGCGAAGAAAGATGACGGGAAGAGTGAGGCTTTGAAGCTGGCGTTAGCACAGATTACGAAGCAGTTTGGCGACGGGGCGATTATGAAGCTAGGGGAGACGCCCAAGATGGATGTGGAGCTTTTGCCAAGTGGGTCACTGTCGCTTGATTTGGCACTAGGGGGTGGGTGGCCGAAGGGGCGGATTATTGAGATTTATGGGCCGGAATCGTCAGGGAAGACAACGCTTGCGCTTCACGCGATTGCGGAAATTCAGAAGCAGGGTGGGCAGGCGGCGTTTATCGATGCGGAGCATGCGCTTGATCCGGCGTATGCGAAGAAGATTGGGGTGGATACGGCGAATTTGCTTATTTCGCAGCCGGATAATGGGGAACAGGCGCTCGAGATTTGCGAGACGCTAGTGCGATCGAATGCGGTGGATTTGATTGTAGTGGACTCGGTGGCGGCGCTGGTACCACAGGCGGAGATTGATGGCGACATGGGTGATGCGCAGATGGGGCTGCAGGCGCGGCTGATGTCGCAGGCGATGCGGAAGCTCACGGGGATTATCTCGAAGTCGCGGGCGACGGTGATATTTATTAACCAGATTCGGATGAAAATTGGGGTGATGTTTGGAAACCCAGAGACGACGACTGGGGGGAATGCGCTGAAGTTTTATGCGTCGGTGAGGGTGGATATTCGGCGGATTGGGCAGATCAAGGATGGCGATGCGATTTCTGGTAACCGGACGAAGATTAAGGTGGTGAAAAACAAGATTGCGGCGCCATTTCGGACGGCGGAGTTTGATATTATGTATAATGAGGGGATATCGAAGACGGGGGATGTGCTGGATCTCGGGGTGCAGTATGGGGTGTTGGAAAAGTCAGGGGCGTTTATTAAGTATAACGGTGAGACGTTGGGGCAGGGGCGTGAGGCGGTGAAGAAATTGTTTAAGGAGAAGCCGGAGTTGATGGAAGAAATAGAGCAGCAGGTACGCGTCAAGGCTGGTATTTAACAATATGGTGAATGGGGTCCTGGCAAGGTAATTACTTTTGGCAGCGGGACTTGAAATTTTAAGCACGTCATACGCTGGGCGTCCGGGAAAGATTGTCCCTTCGGGACAACTTTCTCGGCGCCGGCAGGAATATACGTGTTAAAATTTCAAATCATAGTTATGCTGTCCAAAAGTAATCACCTTGCCACCCCATTCACTGATTTATTAATTATAGGAGGTTTATGCATAAAGACGAAATGTGGCAGTTATATTACCCAAATGGGGAGCCGATAGAGGGGGTGGGATGGCCGGCGGCAAAAGATAATCCGAGCGGGGCTGACGTAGAGATTGTGGGGGTGGCGGTGGTGTTTTTGTTTCGGGTGCGCGAGGACGGCGAAATTGAACTATTGTGGCAGCGGCGGTCAGAGAGTATTGACCGATATCCAGGAGACTACGATATTTCGGCGGGTGGACACATCAATCTTGGTGAGAGTATCGCTGAGGGGGCGGTGAGGGAGTGCCGAGAGGAGATTGGGGTGGAAGTAGCGCTGGAAGATTTGCGGTTGGTGACTGAGCGAGGATTTAATAAAAACCGTTTGGCTTGGGTGTATGCGGTGGACTTTTCGGGGCGAGAGGAGACGTTTCATTTTGATGATAATGAAGTAAGTGAAGTGAGATGGGTACCACTAACGGAGACGGAGGAGTTTCGGACGAAGTATGCGAAAGCGCCACTAAAGAAGGATAGGTTGACGTTTGAGCTCCTTGGGGAATGGTTTAGGATGTATGGATATCTATAAATTAAGCGATGAATTGTGCAGTGATAGTGGCGACAGTTTTTTGAGAATCACGGAGCTTAGGCAGGGGGTGAGAGACGAGAACCGAGTGAACGTGTTTGTAAATGGGAAATATGCGTTGTCGCTGGACATAGCGCAGGTGGTGGAACTTGGGGTGAAGGTGGGGCAGATCGTGAGCGAGGAACGGTTAGCGGAGCTCAGGCGAGCGAGTGAGTTTGGAAAAGTGTATCAACGGGCGCTGGAGTGGGTGCTGATGCGGCCGCGGTCGGTGAGGGAGGTGCGAGAGTATTTGCGACGAGGGGAGCGAACGCGCCAAGCGAAAGAACGGCAGACGGAGTGGCGAGTAACGAAAGGGCAAGCTAGTGAAAGAGAGGGGGCGAAGAAGAAGAGCGGGCGAGAGAGGGCGGAATATGATTTTGATGAGATCATTGTGGAGAGACTGACAACAAGGGGGTACGTAGACGATCGGAAGTTTGCGGAGTTTTGGGTGGAGAATCGGTTTGTGAAGAAGGGGGTGAGTGAAAAGAGGCTGCGAATAGAGCTGGCGCAGAAGGGAGTAGCGAAGGAGATTATAGACGAAGTGCTTTTGGGGAGAGATGAAGAGGCGGAGCTTAAAAAAATGATTGCGAGGAAGCGGGCGAAATATGATGATGAAAAATTGATAGCGTATTTGTGTCGGCAGGGGTTTGACTATGGGCTGGTGCGGGAACTAGTGGCGGAAACTAAGAGCGACTAGCGGAGGTGCGGTCTAGAGCTTTAGGCTAAGAATGGTTAGTTAGGGTGTTGTCGGTAGCGGGGTCGGAGTCGATGCGGGTGGGAGTAGGCTCGGGACTGGTGCGGAAGGGGTTGACGAAGTTGGGAACGAAATCTTCTTTCATGGCGCGAGCTTTGATGGTTTTTTCCTCGTCTTTCACGATGATTTTGTAGTCGGTGATTTCGACGATTTCGCGCCGGGGGACGATGAGTTCGGGGTCGAGGAAACTTTTGACGAGGGGGCGTTTGACGACGATTTGGCTGACGGTGAAGTTGTCGGTGGTGACGGTGTAATCTATGACACGGCCGAGCTTAGAACCTTTCTTGGTTTCGACTTTGAGGCCGGTGAGGTTAAAGTTGAGACTGAGGATTTTGTCGAGTTTGATGACGTCGGAGGGCTCGACGAGCTCGTCGATGGAATCGATAACGCAACCGAGCTCAGAGTATTCGCGGATGGAGCTGGTCATGAGGAACTGGGTGTTTTGCTTGGCGATGAGGGGGCCGGCGAGGTGGAAGGCGATAATTTTGAGAGTGTCGGGGTCGACGATGGAAGTATCGATATGGGCGATGGGGGCTGCGGCTTGCATACTGAGAACTGGTGTGCCGAGGAGTCGTGAATTATACACTAACATATTATTATTGTAGCACGCTGGCATCCTTAATGTCAAAATCGCCGATTTTGGTGCGGCGAAGGGCGGTGCAGTAAGCGCCGGTGCCCAGGGCTTTGCCGATGTCTTCGGCGAGAGTGCGGATGTAGGTGCCGGAACTGCAGTGAACTTTGATTTTGAGTTCGGAGTAGAGGTAGTCTTGGATTTCGATGCTGTAGATTTCGATGGTGCGGGAGGGAATCTCGAAGTCTTGGTTTTTGCGAGCGAGCTTATAGGCACGCTGGCCGTTTATTTTGATGGCGCTGTAGCGGGGCGGGGTTTGGGTGGTGCGACCGATGAAATTTGAGATTACGGAAGTAATTTCGCCAAGACTGGGATAGTATTCGCGCGGGTTTGATGGGGTAATCTCACCTTCAGGGTCGCCGGTGGTGGAGGTGTAGCCGAGCCGGAGAGTGGCTTCGTAGATTTTGTCGAGCTTGAGGAAGTCGTTGCTGCGCTTGGTCATTTTGCCACTTAAGAGAATGAGGAGGCCGGTGGCGAAAGGATCGAGGGTGCCGGTGTGGCCGACTTTGACTTTGTGGCCGAACTCGGCTTTGAGGCGGGAACGGACGCGGGCGACGACGCCGAAACTGCTGAGGCCGGCGGGTTTGTCGATAAGGATGATTTGGTCTTCGGGATTTGCGGAATTCATATCTTGATTATATCATAAGAGTATGATATAATGGGTGTACTATGATAACAAAAGAGAATAAAGAGAAAGCTATTGCCAGCGTGGCGCGGAACAAGGCGGACGTTGGTTCTCCTGAAGTGCAAGTGGCTATTCTGACGGCTCGGATTAAGGAAGTGACTGAGCATGTGAAGAATAATAAACATGACTTTATGGCTAAACGCGGTCTAATTCAGATGGTGGGGAAACGGAAAAAACTGCTGAAGTATCTGGAAAAGACGGATTTTGAGCTGTATAAGAAAACTGTTGCCAAACTCGGTCTCAGGAAGTAGATTTCGGCAAGATACTGCGTCAGCAGTTCCGGTACTCAGTCGGCGCACAATGAGTGCGCCTTCTTCCGTTCCTCACTGTTTCCTTGTCTCTTGCTCGAAATCTACTTCCTGAATTTCGACAAGATACTGCGTCAGCAGTTTCGAATAGAAAAACCCGCTCGAGAGAGCGGGTTTTAAGGTGCGATGGAACTTAGCAACTCCGGAGGGCGGAGCATCCATCTTCGGTAATGGCTGCCGCCTTGGAGTTGGCATTGGCGACTTGCTCAGTGGTTTCTGAGTAGTCGCGAAGCTCCATGGAGACTCGGTCGAACTCTTCAAGCAGGCCGGCAATCTTTTTGAAGTAACCCTCGACGCGGGGGTCAGGATTGTCGTTTTTGTACTTGATGTCGTGCTCGATGGAGGCCCATAAGTTCATGGACTTCGAGCGAATTTGGATTTCTACTGGTATTAGTTTGCCGCCGTCGGGAGTGTATATCTCGACTTGGCAGCCCAGATGCAAACTGGAATATCCGTTTGGCTTGGGCTTTTTAATGTAGTCCTTGCGATGGACTACATTGACTCCGGGAATGTGTTCGATGAGATTTTGTACTATTCGAATCTCATCCCGGTATTTGGTAATGATTCGAATGCCTGCAATGTCGCAGACGTTGGCCTTGATTGACTCAATTGTCTGGTCGTAGCCACGTCGCTGACATTTTTTGACTGTGCTTTCGAAAGTTTTGACGCGACTTTCGATTCTATCGAAAGGGTTGCGCTCACTTATGCGTGAAAGCGAGCGGCGCATGATTGCGATTCGCGTCATGGTCATCTCGAGTGCTGATTCGCACTCGGCGGCATAGTCGTCATACTTGGTGATGAGCGGCGAGCCGGCGTCCAAGTTGATGTTTTCAAACTCCATTTTTACCCCCTTTATGGTAAAGTGCAAGATTTAATACTCCATATATAATTATAGCACAAGTTGTATAAAAAGTCAAGGTGTGGTATACTAGGGTTAGGATACATTAACAATAGGGAAGACGGCAGAGACGGACCCATCAGAGTCCAACG